>JBFMDD010000235.1:0-9816 GCA_040754115.1 bacterium | reverse complement strand
AGTAGAGAGAGTTGCTGCTTGAATCTGTGCTGCTAAAACTTCTGAAATAGCTATTGTGCCATAGCCTGCTGCATTTAAAAATGTGGTCATATCATCTATTGTAGCTACAGCAGTAGTATCTGTAGTTGTACTATAAACTCCATCCCTATCTCCATCAAAATAAACATAGATATTCTCAAATAACGCCTCTGCTTCAGTAGAAGATAAAGGAACAGTACTTGTAGCAAAGAATCGTACTCCCAAGGTACCAAATTCTACTGCTCCGGCTCCAGATGTACCATTATTTTTAATAATTATAGATACCAAATCATCTTTTGTGGTATCCTTTTGCTGTAACTTCTGCATCAACACCGCAGTATCTGTCACAGTAGCAGTTGGGTCAACTGGTATTATAGTAATCTTAGATGTCAAAGAGCCATAACTTCCTGCATCTAAACCTAAAGCAATATTACTTTGCTCATCCCTCAACTCCACCCAGGTAGATGTAATACTGGCAACAAATGTCTTTGGATCAGCACCACTTGCAGTTGGCTTTAATTCTACTACTAAAAAGTAAGTAGTAAATGAGGCAGACTCAATTTGTGTCCTTGTGCCTTCTTCAAGTGTAAATGTTCCGTATCCTTGTGAATCTATAAAACTACTTACCGTACCTGTACTGGCTACGATAGTAGTATCATCATTTACTACATAATTCCCATCACGATTATCGTCAAGGTAAATAAATATATTTTCGAATAATGCCTCAGCCTGCGAACTATTTAAAGCACTACCACCATTTTCTGTAAATCTAATAGTCAGGGTAGCAACTTCTACCATCCCAGCATTCTGTATTCCCATATTGGTTACCTTAACCGCTAAAAGCCCATTTTTGGGTTGGGTATCATCTTGTAAAATGGGAGTAGAAATATCCGATACCTCTACCTTTGGATTTTCAGGTATAGCAGTTACTTTAGTAGAACTTCCAGGAGTAAGTGAAATATTTAACAAGGTATCATCGGAAACTGCCTCGATTAACACATCCGAGGTAGTACCAATTTCTACAATAAATGTCTTTGTACCATAACTGCTGGCAGTACCTGTCAATGACACCACTACAAAATAGATAGACGAACTCCCCCCTTCTATTTGCATTGATGTACTCTCATCAAAAGTAAAAGTCAATGTCCCTAAAATAGCATTACCCGTCGCACTACCTACCAATGTATCTGAAGTTTCATAACCATCCTTGTCCAGATCATAATAAACACTTACTGTGCCAAATAATGCCTGTACATCCGTATCTGACAAGGGAGTACCATCTGGCTTTTTAAATTTAATAGTCAATGTAGCAAATTCTATCTTACCTGCGGTCTTAGTCCCTGTATGAGTTATTTGTAGCCTTAATAAGTCATCTTTATTACCATCTTTTATAGTTGTAGGTGCAGTTGAAGAAACTGCTACTTGTGGATTTTTGGGCACTGCTCGAACATTATAAGAAGTAACAGTATCGGTTGCATAAATTGTCACAGTACCATTTTCTTCTATATTTGTATCCTTTAAAACTATATGTCTATCCCCATCAATTGCAGCATTAAATGTATGAGTTTGAGTACCACTGGCATCCTCTTTTAATTCTACTACCAAAAAGTAAGTCTTAGTGGTATTGGTAGCGATAATGGTATTAGAATTTTTGGTAAAAGAAATAGAAAGGGTACCATTCGGAGATAAATTAATATCATTATTTGCTATAGTCTTGACTAATGTATCTGACACCTCAAATTCATTATTAGCAGTATCTAAATAAACATATATATTATCAAATAATGACTTAGCCTCCGCGGTCGTTAATGCATCATTTAAATCTGTAAATATTGCCTCCATCTGCACCAGCCACATTGATGCCTCAGTAGTAGTTCCATTATGCGTAATCTTGATCCTTAATAAATCATCTTTATCATCATCTCGCATATTGTATGGTGTAGTCGGTAATGTATCATTACTTACATTAACAGTAACAGTAGGTATCTGACTCTGTGCAGTAACAGTAGCACACCTTACAGGACTATCAAGGGAAGTAACTTCTAATCTAAATTGAGTATCTTGTTCAACTAAATAAGCATCTGTTACACTATCTATTACTGCAACAAAACTCCGTGTTCCTTGCTTACTGGCATTATTTTTTAACTGTATAACTAAGAAATATGTCTTTGAACCAGCAGGAGCAATCCGAGTATTTGTACTACTACCAATAGGAATACTCATCATTCCTGATATGCCAGCCCCAGAATCTACACGAGTAGTATCCGTACTTGACCCATAAACTCCATCATTTCCCGTATCTAAATAAACATAGACATCACTAAATAATCCCTGTGCCTCTGTCGAGGTCAATGTAGCCCCTGTTTTACCTCCAATAAATGTTACATTAAGTGTACCAAATCTTATATCTTGTAGATTTGTATCCGTCTCACCGTGATATATTTTTAATCGAAGTAAATCCTCCTTTTCTCCATCAGTCATGGTAGGAGGTAAAGGAGCAGTATCATCTACATCTACTTCTGGACTATTCATCACCACCTTTGTGGTTGGTGTAGATGTAGCTGGGTCTGTTGATTGAATAGTATGCGTAGCCATACCTGCATCATCTTCTCTTATAGTACATTGATCACCATCTATTATAGCATTAAATGTATGTTTAGCGGCTAATGTAGCAGTCCCTTTTAATTCCAATACTAAAAAATAATACCTCGTACCACCAGTACCAATCTGAGTATTTACATTATTGGGTAGGTCTATTTTTTGAATACCAGATGAGAGGTTAATTTCAGAATTAGTAATCGTCCCTACCACAGTATCACCACTATCAAATACATAATCCTCATCATCAAGATAGATAAAGATATTTTTAAATAACCCTTTTGCATCATCAGTACTTAAGGTAGTAGCACCATCAGTAAACTTTACGGTGACTGTAGCAAATATAAGTCCAGTAGTGGCAGGAATACCATTATGACTTACCTTTAGGCGAAGTACATCGCTTATAGTACCATTTATCATCCTACCGTAAATTGGATCAATAGTAGTAGTTCCAGGGGCAGTACTTTCTACTATAATTGTTGGTTCTGCGGTCGCAACTCCTACAGTTGTAGATGTACCAATATTAGTTGCCCCTAATGAAAGGTCTTTATCTGTATTGACATCCTGGACGACAAAATCTGCTCCATTGATAGTAGCAGAAAAACTACCGTAATCATGTGCCCCACCAGTTAATCTAACTACTAATAAATATGTCTTAGTTCCAACAGATTGTGGTACCTGAACATTGATATTTCCATCTACAAAGCCAATAGTCATAGTTGCCTTAACATTAGTTGTGCCAAAAACTTGTATATCAGTCCCTTCATTAAAATTATCATCATTATTTTGGTCTAAATAAATATATACATTCTGAAATAACCCGGTAGCAGTAGCATTACTTAAAGTAGTATAGGTAGGAGTACCATTTGTAAATTTAAGAGTTAGGGTTGCCATCTCTATATCAGCATCCAGTGAATCTCCAGTATGGACAAGTTCTATTCGCAATAAATCATTTATTTCACCATCACTCATTTGTCCTGAAGAAGGTGCGGAATCCCAGACATAAACATTTGGTGGTGTAGGTGTACCCTGTGCGGTAATTACTGATGAAGTAATAGATGAGGTAGGATTTACTGATAATATATAATTTGAGACAGTATCTCGAATTGTAGCATCTTCATCTCCATCTACTGTAGCAGCAAAGGTGTTAGGAGTAGCTGCACTTGCAGTTCCCTTCAATTCTACTGCTACAAAATACGATTTTGGACTATTCACTGAAACAGTTGTCTGTGAAATATTGTAAAAATCTATTTTCTGTTTTCCATTTCCATCTAATGAAATAGAAGTATTAGTAACACTTCCCACGATAGTATCATTTACATCAAATATCCCATCTGTATCATAGTAAATAATGATTTTTTCAAATAATGCCTTTGCCTGGCCAGTATTTAGAGCAGTTGACCCATCGCAGGTAAGTTTTATAGTTAATGTTGCAAATTTTATATCATTAGAACCAGATAGACCTTTATGAGTCAAGGTGACAAATAATAAATCCTCAAGTTCTGAATCACTCATCTTTGCAGGTGATGGAGCAGTATTAACAACACCTACATCTGGATTAGGAGGAATAGCGGTTACCTGCGTGGAAGTGCCAATATCTGAAGTAGCTAATGTAAGTGTACCTTTAGTATCTGCTTCTCTTACTACTGGGTCAATATCTTCCCTAATAGTAGCTATAAATACATTAGGTGAAGCACTGCTGGCAGTACCGGTTAATTCCACTACTAAGAAATAGGTAGAAGATGTACCTCCCTCTAAAGTAGTCCTTGTACCTTCTTCAAGGTCTACGGTGATAGTGCCACTGATATTTGCTTGCGTGAGGCTGCCGACAATGATATTGTCGACACCTTGAGTATAAGTCTCATCTTTATCTACATCAAAATAAATATATACATTTTTAAATAGAGCCTGAGCTTGCGAGGTAGAAAGTGGAGTATTTGTATCACTCCCAAATCTAATAGTTATACTGCCAAATATAATATCCTCCGCACCCACACTACCATGATGAATTAATTTCAGTTTTAAAAGAGTCCCCGAGCCATTTTCTCTAATTGTCAAAGGAGCAATATTTGTTACATCTACCTCTGGACTTACAGAGATTACCTTTGTAGGGGTAGATGTACCACAAATAACAGTAGTGGTAAGTGCAAATTTATCACGAAAATCAAAGCAACTACCACTAACTAATGCCCCCGCAAATGTGTCTGTTCCATAACCACTGGCAGTACCTGTTAACTTAATAACTAAGAAATAGGTAGTAATAGAACCTCCCTCTGTTTTGACATCATCATCAGCAGTATCAAAGATAAAAGTCTGCTCACCACTTGTAAGATTTGGAGTCCATGTCCCTACCCGTGTGTCGGATGCAGAACTATAAGAACCATTACCCGTATCACGATAGATATAAAAATACTCAAATAGAGTAGTTGCATCTGTATTGGATAGTGTAATCGTTCCATCCTTGGTAAATTTAAAGGTAAGTGTTCCAAGTCCTATATTTCCAGAACTTGATGTACCAGTATGAGTAACTATTATCTTTAAAATATCATCATCCGCACCATCTACCATCTTAGGAGAAGCAGTATCAGTACCTTGTACCTGTGGGTCTTTGGGAATAGCTTTAACTTGAGTAGATTTGACTGAAGTAGATGATGAACCTGTTAAATCAAGCTGAATATCCGTTGTCTCATCTTCTATTACCACATCGCCACCTGAGGCATTTACCACAGCACTAAATGTTCGAGTACCATCGCCACTGGCATATTCGGTTAATTCTACTACTAAAAAGTAAGTAGTGGCAGTATTATAAGATGTTAATGTATAAATGCTTGGATCAATTAATTTAATACTTATAGTGCCATTTGCAGTTAATGTAATACTACCTTGAGTTACAGTTCCAACACAAATATCCTCATTACCATAACTACCAATATTAGTATTTGTGCCATCACGATATACAAATATATTTTTAAATAATTTCTGTGGAGTAGTAGTGCCTGTAATGGGGTTACCATCAGAGGTAAACTTAACAGTCAAATATGCAAATTCTAAATTGCCCGCCTCTGTACTACTATTATGTTTTACAGCTATCTTTAATAAATCATCTTTATCATCATCTTTTAATATATTTTGAGCAGTATTTTCGACCATCACTGTTGGATCTGTTGGTATTGCACTACAGGTACCAGAATTAACTAATTCACTACCTGATTGTTCAAGTGCCATTGGTACATCTGACTCAAAATTATCATCTACTATAAATTTCAACTCACTATTCGCCCCTTGCGTGCCATTTTCATCAATAGTCAAGATAAATGTCTTAGTCCCCTGAGCACTGGCATTTGATTCTAATTTTACTACTACAAAGAAGGTTTTTGTTGCCCCTGAATTTATTTTAAAGTATGAATCATCATCATCAGGTAAGGTTATCGAGAGAATCCCTGAAGTACCCATTGATGAAAAATCAGAAAAAGTAACTCTGGCAGGGTCATCAAATAAGTCTGTAAATGTTCCTGGTGAAGCATCATCAACGCATATTTTTAAATAATTAAATATTTTATCTGCCTCAGTCCCTGTAATAGGAGTAGTTCCATTAGTAGTAAATTTAATATCCACTTTTGCCCATTCAACAGGTGAGGTTGTAGTATCATTAAAGATACTTATTTTCAATAAATCATCCGTGTCACTAAAATCAATTAATTTACTCGGAGCAGTACTGACAACTTCTACCTTTGGATTTCTAACCTGGACAGCTCCTACCTCAGTACTCGTAGCAGCTCTATTTAATTTATCTATCATTACTACTTCTACAGTATATGACCCACTCTGAGCAGTCATAGAAAGAGTAACATCTGAAGTAACAGAAATATTTGTACCTCCTACTAACCCTGAAGTTACTGTCTTACTTCCAATAGTAGTAGCACCATTAAAAATCCTAATAGTATAAGTTCCAGGATTCAGTTCTGTATAGGTAAAAGTTATACTTACTATCTGACCTGCTGATTTTGTTGCAGGACTACTCATAGTGGGTGAAGTAATGGTTACTTGAGGAGGAGTATTATCAATAGTAAAATAGGCATCTGATGTATCTGTCCCTCGACCTGGTGCAGGACCTAAACCTCCGCTATAAGTATCAGTTCCAACGACACGAATGGTATAAGTGCCATCTGTCAGAGTTCCCACATTCCAATCATAGGTAGCCGTGCCTATCACTGCCGAGCCATCTACTGTCCCGGTAGTGATGCCTATCCAGGTAGTCCCGATGGTGCTATACTCCATAACATAACCAATAGTCGTTGTACCATTGCTATCAGAATATGTCCATCTAATCGTGTTTGTTCCACTCCAATATTCTCCACCATTGGGTGAGACAACTTGAATTACTGGCGGAACATTATAAACCGTCGTGGTAACACTTGCCACAAGTGTCGGGCTGGCATTATCTGCAATGTATAACTCAGCTATATTGGTAATTGTGCCCGCCGGAACATTATTAACCCTGACCGTAAAAGTTACCGTGCCTTGAGTATTTGTTCCTACACTGCCAATATCCCAGATAATCTTATTAGATGTAGGATTATAAGTACCATTTCCAGTAAGGCTGATATAAGTGGTGCTGCCAGGAATAACATCGGTAATACTAATATAATTAGCCGTATAAGTGCCAGAGGTATTCTTATAGACAATGGTGTAGGTAAGTGTCCCGCCGGGGGTAATAGTCCCAAAATCTACGGTCTTGTTTAAGCTCAAGGTACAGCTTCCCTGTAAAGTAACATAAGTAGTCTCGTCATTATATGAGTTATTATATTGATTTTGTGCACCTACCTTTGCACCATACGGAACTACACGGTTTTGCCCTTCTGCCAAACAAAAGAATTTATAATGGGCAGTTAGAAAAGCAGCATTTCCAAAAAAACCTAATGGGAAGTATAATTTATCACTAAATGTCCCTGGAGAGGGAGAAAGATCTGTATAGGTATATGTTCCCCATATTTCTGTTAACCGATACATAGAGGCATCAAAAATTATCTCTGGAGTAGCACCAACTGCAACTTTATTTCCTGTAGGTTGAACATAAGCAGCATTACTATCTCCCACATTACCATAGTCGTATGTCACCACAAATTCTAAAATTCCACCTGTAATCCCTTGTAATGTGCCTACTGGGGTTCCACCAACACCTGTAGCTGAGACATTGTGAGTCGTAAGTGTGCCATTATAAACTATGGGGGAGGCATTATCAGCCTTTACTGTCACGGTAAAGGTATGAACAACACCCTCTGAGAGACAAGGATATTTGACTGTCCAAAAGGCAGTATAGGTAGCATTAGGAGATAATGGAGTGATAAAACTTCGACTTGCTGTTCCGGAGGTAATCGTTCCACTACTGGTAGGCTCTCCATAACCATAAGTCCAGGAACCAGAAGGAGCAAAATCTAAAACAGCTATAACATTCCTGGCAGGTTCACCACCCGTATTTCTTATAGCCACTCCCAGAGTGAAAAGAGAGGGACCGGCAGTAGTAGAATCGTAAAGAACCTCCGGTCCACTAATATAAGTCACTTCAAGATTAGTACTTCCAAAGGCAGGTAAGCTAAACAAAGAAAGTAAAGCAGTAAATAATAGAAGTGCAAATAATGATTTTTTATGATTTAATTTTTTAACCCTTTCATCACCCATCTTCAAAAAATCCTTTTTTGTGTAAGTAAGGTAAAACCTTTTTCCTTTGTTACACTTATTTCATCCTTTTAAAGAATCCATCAAGATATTCTTTTGCCCGCTCAACAAATTCTTCTGCATTCTTTAATGATTCTCTTTAGCATCTTCTTCAGTAATTTTATATCTTCTTCGATAATCAGCCATTTCTCTAAGTTTATACGCTTTATCAATAATTTTACTCCACTTTTTATCAAATATTCCTTACTTTAATAAAATAGTGGTTAAAGAAACCCATTACTCCAGAGTGTTTACTTGAAGCTAAATCTTTAGTAAGCAACATCGCCTCAATAAGATAAAACATAGCATAATATGCTCTTGAGACAACATCTTCGTAGAGTTTGCCTTTCATAAGTAATTTAGCGGCTCTTAATCGAGATTCACTTCGGGTAAGCATATCATCAATTACTATTTTTAAATCTTTCAAGTTGCTTTCCATATCAATATCCCATCCCTCTCAATATCTCGAATTATGGCTGTTCTTACTCTCTTCTCCAATTCAAACTCCTCTTTCTCAAAAACTACTGGTGGAACTAAAGTATTATACTTAAGAGATAGTTCTGTCATCATTTCACATATTTGATCATCAAATCTTCTATCTTCCTTATCGACTACTATTAGAAGGTCAATATCTGATTCTTTCTCTCCATCTCCTCTTGCTTTTGAGCCAAAAAGTTCGATCAACTCAATTCTATCTGCATAATTTGCTAACAAAAAATCTTTAAATTCATTTACAGCTTTTTGTTCTATTTCTTGTAACATATCTAACATTATTAATTACCCATTGAAACAAAATCCTTCTTTATTTATAGCTACAAAATATAGTTTTTTCACTGCACAGGACGCAGAGAGTAGAAAGTAAAGAAAATATCACTCCTCACGCCTATCTCCTTACCTCCTACCTTCTATCTCCTACCACTATTTTCATTCCCCTTTGTGTCTATTTCCTATAGACAGGATTGGTTCCCCTGTAAGTTCAATCAGATGCCTTTATCTTTTATCTGTTCCAGAAGAAGTTCCATTAACCTATAATAGGTTGGTATCTTTCCATAAAGAATTTGGGAAATTTCTTCTTTGTAGATATGCGTTGTCATATTTCTATCATCGGTCATCTCAAGAAACTGCACAGTTTCGTCTTCTGTCAATAACCCTGCTGAAAACGCCTCTCTAAAACAGGATTTGGGAGAATTACAAATTAATCCTTCTCTTTCTCTCAAATACTCTTTGAGTAATTTCCATATTGCCTCAAATGTATATTCAAACCGCTGAATTGTAGCATCTCGGACAATAATAGAAAACGGTTCCTCCAATATCTCTCCTAAACTCTCAACGGCCTTAGCCGCATCTTTGTTTCTTAATCTTAACGGAAATCGAGAAATAAGGTTAAATTTAAAAACCCTTTATTTTTAAGGCTAAATTGGCATAATGAAGAAAATATACATCTCGTTTTATACCCTTATAAATGCTTTCTACTTCAGGTTTATA
>JBFMDD010000234.1:0-11238 GCA_040754115.1 bacterium | reverse complement strand
ATTTATCCTTTTTTAACCGCAAAGAACGCAAAGAAATCGACCGCAAAGAACGCAAAGATTAAAGGTAAAAGGAATCATAAAAAATTCACGAAACTCCAGTTTCTTATAATTAGAGGAAAATACTTCTTTTCCCTTGTTTACACAAGAGATTGAAATACAAAGTGTTAGCGAAAAACGCAAGAGTTTAGTATCTAATTTGCGAAAAGATATTTTAAGCACTCTCAACATAAGAAGGTACATTAACTCAATAGCCTAAGTTATATTCTTAAAGATACCAAATTTAGTTTTGTGGATGGGTAGGGGATTCCGCTCCTTTTCATAAGGATCTTGGTTAAAACCAAACCCCGCTTGTAAGATTTAGAAACTCCTGCTCAGCCACAGATATTTTCTGTAGTCTCTCTCAAACTCGCTTTGGCAGCCGAGGGTAATACCGTGCTATTGCTACAAACTTGGAATAGTCTAACTCATACCAATACCAACTTTAACTTTTGGTTTGTTAGTATATCAAAGCTCCATTCTCATTTCGTATAAAAATATAGCTCTTTTATGATAAATTAATTTTAAATTTTGGATAAATGTGTTATATATTTCTTTTTTTTCTTCATCTTGCCAATTAAAGTAATCAAAATATTTAGTTAACCAGCTTGCACCTACCTCATTATAAAGCACATGAGTTACTCCTAATTCCTTCAAGTGCTTCATCATCTCTTCAATATCTTTAGATTTGTGGATTAATTCGAGGATGATGTTTGTATCAAATTGAGTACTAACTAATTTATCCTTTTGGCAGTAGTAACTTCGTACCTCACCAATGAATAAAACCTTACTTTGTTTGGGGAGATTATGATTAATGTAAGAGATGACATCATAGTAGTTTCGAATAATTGATTTTTTAAGCATGAATTTTTCACTTCCATCTTTTTTTAAGCACATAAAATAAGAATTTTTGTAGATAATTTTTGATACATTAAATAGATTCCAAGATAGGTTGATAAAAAGAATGACTAAAAGAGAAAAGTATAAATATTTGTTAGATTTGAACCTTTCAATAATATAAGCAACTACTACACATAATATAACAAAGCAAGGTAAGCTGAATCTATCTACTGCACAAGTATAGGACCAGAGTAGGAAGAAAGTTACACAAAAGGCGAGTAAATACTTAATACTAAAATCTAATTTCCTCAAGCCTAAAATAAAAGGTAATATTGCTATGAATATTGGCCCAACAGGAATCTTTATCCCAGAATCCATCCCTCCACATTTAAAACTTATCTCCCAAAGGAAAACAACTGGTTTTAATAAAAAATGAGACCCGGTACTGTATCGAGTCATCTCATAGAGGTATCGCGATTGATGAAATTGGCTCCAATTCTTTCCTCCGAAAATATTGTAGAACAATGGAAAAACAGGATTGCCAGTAAAGACAAGATTTTTTATCAACCAGGGAAGATTTGGTAACAGGACTAAACTAGCAAAAAAAATGGTAGTTTTAATAGCTTTTGAACCACTACTTTGATGCCACTGTCTAACTAAGATACTTAAAATTAAAATAATAAAACAAAATACACCAAAATACTTTACTCCAATAGCCAGTCCACAAGTTAGTCCACAAACTAATAACCAACCACGATTTTTCTCTTTATCACAATTAATAAACGCATAAACAGCTAAAATCTCATAAAAGGTAATTACAAAATCATTAAAAGCTACCACAGCTACAAAAATGGCTAAAGGCATACTACAAAGGGTCAAAACAGACAAAGAAGCGGTCCTTTGATTAAAATATCTTCTGGATAAAGAGTAAATACTTAATGCAGACAATAGCCCAAATAAAAAATGAATTGACTTAGCTAATAAATCCCCTTTTAATAAAAGCCCAAGAGTAAACAGCATCTCGGTATTAAATGTATAGTTTGAGAAACAATTGTAAGGCAAATAGATGATTTTATGGTGTTTGACATAAGTCTCAGGAACTGCTAAGTGATAAACTAAAACATCAAAGGTAAGGGTAGGAACAAAGGTCAAGATTATGGCTAAGATTAAGGTTAATGAGATAAAAATGCTCCAAACTAAAGAAAAGGTAGTAAATGTAGGGTGGAGAAAGGCTCTGATGCTTGCAAAAATTCCTCTCAATAAATACCATAACTCAGGACAGAAAATACTTAATAAGACTATAAATACTATATAGAAAATCCAATCATAAAGAAGCCCTAATAGTCCTAATCCTAAGACAATATAAGAAAAACATCCCAACCCTAATCCAACTGAAAATGCAATTTCCTCTAAAAAGCTACTTGTTTGAACCTTAAGGATTTTGAGTATCTTAAGACCCAAGCAGAAGGATGTTAAGGTAATAAGGGATAAGAGGCTAACTTCTAAAATTCTTAAATCAGTTAGGTCTATAATCCTAAAAGATAGCAGCAAATCAAAAATTATTATAATTAAAAATGGTATCCAGAGTCTTTTTAACCAGTTCATTTTGTACAGATTATATAACTTCCACAATCCCCTTTTTGGTAATGGCAATGGATGTATTATATATCTTAGAGTAGATATCGACGAATCTATTCGTAGAACTATTGATTATGGTAGCCAAGAGTCCAAAAAGATATATAATCTAAGAACAGAAGTTGAAAGAATCTTCTCCTGTCTATTAGCCATCTCTATGCAAGAACCATCTGTTAAAGGACTTAATGCTACTGTCAATATCTGCACTATAGCTCATATCACTTTACTTTCTGTCGCCTTAACTGCTGTTAGGAGTGGCCAACTGGATAAAATTAGATTCGTTAAATCCCTAATTCCAAATCTTTAATTTCGTGAAGCCCTATTATAATACCTATGTTCTATTAAGAGAATACCACATAATTCTCAAAAAGTCAACTACTTTTTGCAAAAAATATAAAAAATGATAAGTTATTGTATAAGAGTAACCTGAGAGGCAAAAAGAGACAACTAGTGTCATGTTGAAAAAATTCTGCACTATTTTCAAGGATTATCACCTCTAATCAGATATAGGTGATAGGTGATGGGTGATGGGTGATGGGTAATATCCCTACTCCCTACTCCCTACTCCCTACTCCCTACTCCCCATAACCCATAACCTATCACCTATTTCGAGTTCTATAACACGATACTGGTGCAAAATTTCTTCAACGCGACACTAGAAAGTGGCAACAAGTGGCAACAAAAATATTGACAATGAGATATTTTTGTGGTAACATTATTAGGAAAAGTATAAGAATGGTAAGTACCTAAAAAAAGGGAATGCTAACCAATCATTAATTGTGCCAAGATATAGTATTTATTAACCAAAAGTGGTCATGCAAAACTTAATAGTCTATTCCATTAAAGGTTATATCTCTTTAATGTGAAATAAATAGAAATTGGTAGAAATAAATTAATTTGAAATTCATAGAAATATATTGAAATTAATAGAAATTTATTGTTTTTTACAACTAATTTCTATGAATTTCCATGAATTTCTATTTATTTCTATAAATATTATATTTCTGTGGTTTTTCTGTCTATTTTAATGAACACTTCTGATTAATAACTGCTATAAATCCAAGACCTTTGGATTAAGTGGAAGCCTAAGAAATTGGTAGTTGTTACCCAGTGGGTGAAAGCCTATACCGGTTTAAGGGTGTTTAATATGCGTGTATTATTAATCTTTGCACCAAGAAAAAAGATGTTACAAGCGGATATGTCTGATACATTCGAGGAAGAATCTGGTTTTTACCCTCCATTAGGAATATTGTATATTGCCTCTTACATGAAGGAGAATTCTAACCATGAAGTAGAAATTTTAGATACACAGGTGGAGGATATAGATTATGACCAGATAAAAGACAAGATAAGAAATTACTCCCCGCAAGTAGTAGGAATTACTACCATGACATTTAATCTTTTAGATGTTATGGATGTGGCAAAAGCTGTCAAGGAAGTAGATAGAAATATCCATGTAAATTTAGGTGGCCCTCATCCTTATATGTTTCAACAAGAGTCTATTAACCTTAAATTCGTTGATTCCTTAACTATAGGAGAGGGGGAAATTACATTTACACAATTAGTTAATTCCTTAGAAAAGAAGGAGTGTTTGGATAAAGTAAAAGGCATAATTTATAAAAGGGATGGTAAGGTTATTTATAATGAGCCAAGAGGATTAATAGAAGACCTTGATTCTTTACCTAATCCAGATAGGACATTGATTCCTTACCAAAAGTATCATTCTGTCTTAGCCAAGGATAGATTAATAACTACAATGATGACTTCTCGTGGGTGTCCTTTTAGGTGTATTTATTGCCATCGACCGCACATGGGCAAAAAATTTCGTTCAAGAAATGCTTTTAATATAGTTAAAGAAATGAAAGAATGTATGGAGCTTGGCATTCGTGAATTTATCTTCTTTGATGATATATTTACACTTAACAGAAGAAGGGTATTTGAGGTTTGTGATGAGATTTTAAATCGTCATCTAAAGGTAAAATGGAGTGTTAGGGCAAGGGTAGATACTGTGGATTATGATATGTTGGTAAGGTTAAAAGAGGCAGGATGTAATCGCATACAATATGGAATTGAGGCAGGGACAGATAAAGTCTTGAAAATACTCAAAAAAGGGACTACACTAAAACAAGCTGTTGAGGCTATACGCATATCTAAGGAAGTGGGAATGACTACTTTAGCTGATTTTATGATTGGCTCACCAGGTGAAACTAAGGAAGATATACTCCAAACTATTAACTTTGCATTAAAACTTAACCCAGATTATGCACAATTCAGTGTTACTACACCTTATCCAGCGACAGAATTGTATACAATGGGCTTTGAATTAGGATTATTTACTCATGATTATTGGAAGGAATTTGCACAATCCCCTACACCTAATTTCAAAACACTCGTGTGGGAAGAAAATCTTAAAAAGGAAGAATTAGTAGAGTTATTAAATCTTGCGTATAAGAGGTTTTATACAAGACCTCAATATATCTTAAAACAGTTACTTTCTCTTTCATCAATTGGTGAATTTAAAAGAAAGGCAAAGGCAGGATTAAAGGTGTTTAGTTTAAAATGAAGGTAGTATTAATTAGCGCCCCTTATTTTGATGTCTATGGAGCACTTAATGTTGGAAGAAATCATACCCTATCTTTAGGACTGGGGTATATTGCTTCAGTGCTACGAAAGGAGGCAAACTATGAGGTATATTGGTATGACCCGGAGCCATTAGGAGCTACTGAAAACGATATTAAAGATTATTTAAAGGAAAAATCACCTGATTTAGTAGCTATATCTTCAGCTACACCTAATTTTAAAGGTGCAGTGAAAATGGGTAGATTAGCAAAAGAAGTAACCTCTGCTTTGGTAGTTATTGGTGGTGTTCATGCCTCTGCAGTGCCTGAATTAACATTAAAAGAAAATCCGCACGCTTTTGATATTGTGGTAATTGGTGAAGGTGAATTGACAATGTTAGAGCTTTGTGAGGCAATAGAAAAGGGTAGGGAATTAGATAATGTAGCAGGGCTTCTTTTCAGAAAAAACCATTCCCTTCATCGTACCACCAAAAGGGATTTAATTACAGACTTAGATAGTATTCCTTTTCCAGCAAGAGATTTGGTAGACTTGAATTTGTACCGTCCCCAAGTACATCTATATCGTGGTAGAAAAAGTGCTACTATGATTACCTCTCGAGGTTGTCCTGCAAGATGTACTTATTGTGCTACGCAAGTAACTATGGGTAATAAATTCCGTGTTCATTCTGCAGAATATGTAGTCAAAGAGATTGAGCATCTGGTCAAAAATTATGGTATAGAGGATGTAATTATTGTTGATGATACCTTTACTATCAATAAAAAAAGGGTGATAGATATATGTAATCTTCTCATTGAAAAAAATATTAAGATTGGCTGGTTTTGTTTTGTTAGAGTCAATGATGCATCTTACGAGTTATTTGAATTGATGAAAAAGGCAGGTTGTTTTAGTATGTTTTTTGGCGTGGAATCAGGAGATGAGCAGGTATTAAAAAATATAAAAAAAGGCACAACAATAGCTCAAGCTCGTAATGCCCTAAAAATAAGTAATAAATTGGGATTTAAGACTATGGCAGGTTTTATGTTTGGAAATCCAGGAGATAATAAAGAGACTATCGAGAAGACAATTAAATTAGCACTTGAATTAAATCCTATCATTGGCTCGTTTAATATCATGACCCCATTTCCTGGAACTGAGGAATATGACCGCTATACCAAATCTCATCCATGTCAAATAATGAACTGGGATATATTTGTTCCTAAAGGGGTAACCCCAGTGATAGAATTAGTTGATTTGACTAAAAAAGACTTACAAAAATGCATTTACAAGGCTTATTTAAGATTTTATTTAAGACCTTTACAGATATTTAGAATAATAAGAAATATGTCTTCATTTGCTGAATTTAGGGTATATTTGCGGGGAGCATTTGGATTATTCAGACGAATGTTTGAATGGAGACGAGCTGGAAAATGATAAGTAAGGCAATTAAAGATTTTATATTTTTACCTTTAAGGATTATTTTTGACCATCAAAAAGTAAATTCATTTGGATTAACCTCTTTGTATGATGAGAGAATAAATATCTGCAAAAAATTTGCACAAGGTAAAGTATTAGACATAGGTTGTGGAGAAGGAAATGAATTTATAAAGGCATATGGTAAAAACGGCATAGGAGTGGATTTATTCCCTTGGCAAGGAGTAGATGTGATTTGTAATGGGATGAAGTTACCTTTTAAATCCAATAGTTTTGATACAATCCTTTTTATTGGTAGTTTTAACTATTTTCAAGATAAGACTATAATGTTGAGTGAGAGTTACCGCGTTCTAAAGCAACAAGGATTGGTATTGATTACTATGATTAATCCTATTTTTTGTTATCTCAGACATAAAATAGCCTGGTGGGACAAAGAACAAAATATTACACAAAAAGGGCAGGGGGCTTTTGGCCAAGGCAGATAACTCAATTACTAAAATCTACACAATTTAATGATATTAGAAGAATACCTTTCCTCTATGGGTTAAATAATTTGTATATTGGAAAGAAAAAATGAACTACTTGACCAGTTTCAATATCCTTAAATATATAAATTCAAACACTATTTCATTATCTCATCTGAAAAACAGAACCTCTTTAATGACTCATTACCGACATAAAAAACCACAAATTTCTGCCTTTCCAACAGTACTTCAAATTGAATTAACTAATAGGTGTAATCTTAACTGTATCATGTGTCCAAGACAAGGAATGAGTCGACAAGTAGGGGATATGTCTCTGGAATTGTTTAAACAAATTGTAGAGCAATTAAAAGGTAAGACAGAACTTGCTATTCTACATCTTTTAGGTGAGTCTTTATTAAACCCACATCTATTTGAAATGATAGATTATTGTAAGGAAGGAGGAATAATGACCGTTCTTTCTACTAATTCTACTCTTTTGAGAGGGGAAAAGGTACAGAAATTATTAGACTTTAAGTTAGATATTTTACTCCCCTTTCTTTTGATGGCTTTAGTCAAAAAACCTATGAAAAAATCAGGCATGGAGCAGATTTTAATAAGACCGTTGAAAATGTAAAGAATTTTTTGCATCAAAAGAAAAATGTTTATCCTTTTACAATAGTTCAGATGATTGAAATGAAAGATACGCAAGGTGAAATAAAGGACTTTTTAAACTACTGGAAGGATTATAGTGTGAAGCCATTAGTAAAACCATTTACACATTGGCAAGGAGATGTAGAAGCAATTAATGAATTGGCAGTGAAGCCTCATGGAGTAGTAGAAGGGAGTAAGATTTGCGATAGACTCTGGATGTGGTTAACTGTTTTTCAAGATGGGACGGTTGTGCCTTGTTGTAGAGATTATGATGGAAAATATCCAATGGGTAACCTGAAAGACCAAACAATACATAGAAGTTTGGAATGGAGAAAAGATGATTGAATTTCGTAAGAAATACCTGCAAGGAAGAGACAAAATAGACATCTGCAAAACTTGCGATTATGAACCAGTTATCTCAAAATCTATGTTGGCTAAATTAGCATTGGTTTTATTTGATATGTTTTCTATTACCAGACTGATGTATGATTTGGAGTATATGGTAGACTAAATGAGTTATACTCAATACCGGTACAAATTGCGATTTTAGAGACTGTTCACTTTAGCGTGAAAGCTTGCGGTTAAAAAGTGGATATGAAATTAGAAATTGGGGAAAGAAGTGAAGACATAGTTTCTAATTTCCAATTTCTAATTCCCAAAAGAAATCACCGTGAAAACGATGAAAATGAACCGTCCCTAAATAGCTCAGTTAATGACAGTGTCCAGTATAAATAGATAAAATCAGATTAATCCGTTTAATCCCGTTGAATAAATAAGGGTTTGGCATGGGAAAAAATATCGCCATCTGGTTAGGAGTAGAGGTAGAAAAACTAAAGGATGTTTTTACAACACAAGATTTAGATTTGATTAATGAGATTTTATGTGTTAAAGAACCCTCATTATCAGAGCAGATATTAAGAAAATTTCTACAGCCTATCCTATCTATTTTAAATTCTGAATCAAGATATAAATTTACCAATTTGATAAAGAAATTAAAAGGTGTTAAGGGAGCTAAATTAAAAGATGTTAATAAGTGGGAATTAGTTATCTTTTTGCAGAGGCTTAAGCAAAAATTATCAATTAATGGAATGACTTGGAATGGTAAAAAGGCAAGTTTATGCCTTACTCATGATGTAGATTACCTTGAAGATTTTCAGAATATAGATTATATTATTGACATGGAGCAAAGATTTGGTCTAAAATCAAGTTTTAATTTTTTAACTTCCTGGGATTATAAGATTGAAAAGCAAATATTAAAAAGGCTTTTAGACAATGGGTTTGAAATAGGCCTCCATGGACATACACATGATGTAGCTTTTGGGTATAGAAGTAAAGAGCAAATTACAACGATGATTAAAAAGGCGCGGGATGAATTGGGAGTTGAAGTAGCAGGTTTTAGAACTCCTACATTAGCAATTAGCAGGAAGGTCTTAGAGGTATTGGAAGTGCTAAAATTTAAGTATGATACTTCTATTTTAGGTAGTAATGTAGAGATTTGTTTCCCATACCAATATCCAGGATTAAATATTTGGGAGTTGCCATTAACCTTGCAGGATAACTTTTTATTTCGTGATCAAAATTTAACTCAAGATGAAGGGTTTGAATTTACCAGGCAAATGATAGAGGATATAATCAAGATTGGTGGTCTTGTAGTTTTAAACTTACATCCTCAAATTTGCAAGATAAATTCTATATTTTATGAAAAGTTAGTTAATTTTATTAGCCAACTAAAGGATGTTTGGAAAACTACTCCAATTCAAGTGATAGAATATTTGGAGGGAGATTTTATGAAGGTTTTCGGATAAAAAGGTTCAAGGATTAAGGTGAATGGAAAAGAGAAGGATGCTAATGGGGTTGGAAACAGCACTTGTGAAATCAAAGGGCAAGAGGTGAAGAGTAGGGGAAGACCCTGTTCCTTGCACCTCCCATCCTCCTAACCTCTCATCCTCCCATCTTCCTAACCTCTTCTCACTTCACGCACGAAAGAAGTTGAGAAGATGAGAGGATAAGAAGGTAAGAAGATGAGAAAATTGAGTTCCTTCTGTTTGGAAGGGCTAATAAAATCAACACTCAATTTTATCCGAGAGCGTTATTTATTTTAAAAAGAGGTGAAAGAAAAGATGAAATATGAAGAAATGGTACTTGCAGAAATCAAACAGATGAGTACAAAGCAAAAGTTAAAAGTTCTAAAGTCATTAAAAGAAGAAGAGGACTTTACAACTGATAAAGGAATTATCTTCTTTGGACTTGTAGATGACGAAGAGCCAAAGGTAAGAGAAGAAGCTATTAGGGGGTTATGGGATTATCCAGAGCCTCAATATATTCAAACATTAATAGATTTATTTCAAATGATAATAATGAAAGTGTCAGGGTTGCGGCGATAATTATTTTAGGAAGATACATCTATGAGGGAGTAGAGGCAGAGATTGATTCGGATTGGGAAAGTTATTGGCAAACGATTGAAATCATAGATAAAGAGAGCTTTTTAAAGGTGAAAAATTACTTGCTAAAATTAATCAATGACAAAACATCTTCAATAAAAATCAAAAGACACGCAGTAGAGGCAATTAGTTTCTTATATGAACCTAAAATTATTGATATTATTTATCATACTTATAATCATCCAGATGAGAGGATGAAGATAAGTGCTCTCTTTTCAATGGGACGAAATGCTAACACACGATTTGAGAATATTATTCTCAAAGAGCTTGATAATCCAAATTATAAAATAAAATAAATTTCCCATTTTCCCACTATTTCCCCTTTTCCCTTATTTACACCTTTAGACCTGAACGGTTACACTATCAAATCCCTCTACATAAAAATAAATTTCCACTTTCCCCTTTTCCCTTCATTACACTCTGAACGGTTACAGTCAAAATACCCATTGCTGTTTTAAAATTATGGGGTAAATGTGAATGTCTCAATGTCAGTGCTGAAATAATCAAGGGTAATGGGACACACTAACCTTCCACCTACTTCATATTCTCCTTCAGGCTCACCACCAGTAAAAATGTAACCATGAAGTAGATGTTTTACAACATCCAATTGGGGTCGTAAAGTAACCTTAGGAACATTCAATAATGATTTTAGCTTACCATTTGGAAGTCTTATCCAACATTTTGCCTCTACGGTAGTAGCTTTAGAACCATTAGTTATATGCGCATCAATAGTTAATGTATCACCGGTATGAAATTCACCACCATTTAACTCCATGGAAATCAATAACCCTTTATTATATTCATCCGCACCCATATCTACTACGCCATTGATTATTCTTGGCTCGCCATCCATATCCGTATCTGGTAGTGATGGAGCTAGGTTTGAGCCTGCATCAATGCACGGTGAGGTTGGTTGAAGGTGAGAGTCGGTGGAGCTTATAAATTGGGGGTCTTGGGAGATATCATTTACTCCGGCAGAACAGTTGTAATAATTATCAGGTGTGTTATTCCAGAGATCGTTGTAGTTAATAATGGGATTGCCAGACGCATTGTAGATGCCATGGTTGCTATTATTTACAATAATATTGTTAGTGAGGGTGGGGGAGGAATCATCGCAGTAAATCCCGCCACCAGCCTCATTTGCTCTATTACCTGAGATGGTGCAGTTAGTGATGGTGGGG
>JBFMDD010000233.1:0-4133 GCA_040754115.1 bacterium | reverse complement strand
AAAGGAATTAAACCACAGAGGTCACGGAGGAGGAAGAGGTTAAGAAGTTGAGAAGCCTGTCCTGGCGACAGGCCAGGGATAAGAAATTGAGAAATCAAGATTTAAAAATCTCATCCTCTTATCTTCTCATCTTCTCATCTTCTTATTTTCTTAAATTCTGTGTTCTCTGTGGTTAGGTTTAACAATTAATGTGACAAAGCACTAGTGTCTCTGTGTCTGAGCACCCAGATTGTTCCTCCTCCATTCACTCAGGCACTTAAAACCCCTGCCAACCTAAACTATAATACCATAACATTTATAGATTTGTCAAACATTTTTGAATGAATTTTTTATCTCCATCTATCTAAAGTTTCGTGATTAACCAGTTAAGATAAGATGCTAATTATTACACTAATATCGGTAATAAACCAAACCCATAATGCATTATACATCCCTTTTTGAGCATCTATTATCTCCTTATGTAAATACCATGGGATGAGCACCTTATACCAGCATAATAAAGCTAAGATTGTGGTCAATGAGCAATAGTTCATATGCCTCAATAAGACTTCTGCAAAAATGAGAATGAATCCCATAGTAATCGAAATAATAGAAAATAATAAAACCCTTTTTTCTCCTAATAGAACAGTAAATGTTCTATCTCCATGTCGTTTGTCTTCTTCATATTGATATATCTGTGTAAGGGGATATAATCCTGCAAATAATAAGAAGAATGAAGATAATATAATGATAATAGTAGCATTTAGCTCTTTATTTACTACTGCCCAACCTCCATAGAGTGTAAAAGCACCATATCCAAGTGAATTTATCAATAAATCAAATCCTGGTACTGCCTTCAATCTAATTGGCGGACAGGAGTATAATATTGAGAGTATAAAGCAGACTAAATAGGCAACGAAAAATCTGAGTGTAAAAAAATATGATAGTATCAGCCCTATTATCATTAATGTTATCGAAAATAAAGATAGGTATTTTGGTACTTCTGGGGGATTATTCAGATAGCCAATATCTCCTTCGTCTTTATCAAAAGCACTATTGAGGGCTAATGTACCCCCATTAAGCAACACAACCCAAAGTACCAATCCTATCAATAAATCAAATACTACTTCTAAACTGATAGCTTTGAAGCCATGAGCTAATAGAAATCCTACTATTAAGTGACAACTTACTATTGGCCAGGATCTTGGTCTTGTATGTAAAATATATGGCACTAATCTTCTCATGATTATCTCTAATTTACATTAGAAAATGTGTTATAACTTTTTTTACCTCTTCTACATTCACCTGAGTATTCATGCAAAATCCTTGCGGTCGTTCATTAATTATCCCAAATGATGGATATTGAAAAGTCCTTATTACTCCTTTAACTAACTCATTTTCACAAGCCACAGTAATGGTCAAGTCAGGGCTAACTTCTTTTATTATTTTAGGAGCAAAGATGGCACGAATAGCAATCTTTATAGGAATATCTGATTCATCTGCTACTTTTATTAACTCTGCAATCTGACACTGACCACATCCTTTACAGTTATGAACATCCCAGATAATTCTATGTGGGCACTTATTAAATTGAATGCAAAAAGGCAGTAATAAAAGGAGTTTTGAAGGTTTCCTACCATTAAATACAGTTTTAGTTAACCCATTATTCATTTCAACAAAAGATGCTTGTATTCTCCTTTTGTGAATACCAATTATTCTTCCAACAAAATATAGTAAAGGAAGAAAATTTATAATTGGATAATATATACATCTCCTTAAAATAGAAGAGCATCGACCACTTAAATTCGTTAAGATAATACATATGAACTCAATACTTGTGAATGTAATTATTATTAACAGGAGAATAACAATAGGTATTACTATAAGAACACTTTTCAAGTAAAAAGTATTAATAAAGGAAGATATAGCTATTGTTATCGTACTTAACAATAACAAGGAAAACACTTGAAGTTTAATTAATAAGCTTCCTTTTGTTTTCATAAATTAATTTCGTATCCTTTTTAAGCCTTTTGCGAGACTCAAATTCTGGTGCCTCTTTAATACATGTGGCAAGTACTTTAAAAGCCTGTGCAATTAGTTTTATAGTTTCCTTATTTAGTTTAGCAGGGATTGTGCCAACATTATCCCATCCTGAGACATTCAGGTCATCAGGTGGTAGGGTATTCTTTTCCCAGTTATAGAATAATCTACCCCATTCACTATTAAGAATCTCAGATACGCGTTCTTGATGAGTAGGATACCAGAATATATCATGGTACAAGACGCTTGCGATATATGCCCATGGAGCAAGCGCGGTTTTTAATGTCCACTCAATAGGTTTTTTTAGAGGACCCCAGTAAATAGAGTGCTGCATCTTACTGGCAAATGTCATCTTCTTAAAAGGTCCGACAAAGTGCCAGTTTTCATTTGCCGCTTCAGTATCACCAACAATTTCAATTTCTCGGACATCGCCACATCCTAAACCTAACTCGTGTGCTATTCGAATAAATTTGACATCTTTTAACGGCTCAAATCCCATAATCTTAGCCGCTACTGCATCAATAGCTACCTGGTCAGATGAGGCAAGAATAATATTCTTTACATACGGAACCATACAACGTGGCCCAGGTCCATCACCGGCAAAACTCCCATCCATAACTGCAAAAACACCACTATGAATTCTCTTTTGAATCATCAGTAAATCAACTAATGTTTCATGGATAACAGGATGTGTCCAGTGTCTTCTTTCGTTGAGCAAACCACCAAAGGCATTCTTCATCGCCCCAGTGGTGGTAGTAAAAACATGAGTTTTTATGGTTGGCAGATGAATGATATTTTCACCAATAAACCGTTTGGGAATCATAAATCCTTTGGGATAAACTTGATTAAGACACAGAAATTTATCAGTTAAATCGCCAACTGCATCACGAATATGAATCCAATCAGCATCTTCATAAAGATGTATATTTCTAATCCCATGTGCCTTGATGACATTAATCTGTTTGTTTTCTCGTTCCCCCAGATGGGCATCAATGACTACTGTTCGGTTATGACAGGCATGAATCAAATCACTACGGTATCCATCTCTTTTCATTGCCCGGATAACACCTTCAAGTTGCCATGGAGTAGTTGAACTGCCTGGATAAAAGAAATGCCAGCTTATGTTTATTTTCAACGCCGTATCTACATCTTTAGGAAGCACCTCTTGATACCCTGCAAGATTCATTAATTGATGGTAGTCACTCAGGATAGTTGCAGGTGAAGTGCGTAAAATGGCTACCTTTGATTTTCCCATTATTGTTGTCTCCTTATGTTAATTTACCCATCATTATCAAAATCCCCACTCCAATTAACACTACCCCACTTATAACTGATATTATCCTAAAATATCGCCTTATTTTACTAAAAAATGTAAAGAATGAACCAATAGCAATACTGGTTACAAGAAAAGGTAGTCCTAATCCTAATGAATAGGAGGTTAAAAGGATAATTCCATCACAAACAGTATCTTTTGTTGCCGCCAGTGTCAGAATCGAACCCAAAATCGGTCCAATACATGGTGTCCAAGCTAAGGCAAAGGCTATACCTACCAGGAATGAACCTAATATATTTGTTGGTCTTTTCTTTATATGAAACCTCTTTTCATATTGAAGAGATTTTATTGGGACTAAAAAATGAACCCCAAAAATAATAACTATTATGCCCAATATTAGGTGAAGTATTTCTTTATTAGAAGTCATAAAACTGCTGATATAAGTAGCAGAGGCGCCTAACAAGACAAAAATACATGAAAAGCCTAATATAAATAAAACAGTGCCTATTATAATTCCTGTCATACCTTTATCTGTATCTTTTAGTTCATCTATTGATAGCCCTGTGACAAAAGAGATATAAGCAGGAATTAGAGGTAAGACACAAGGTGAAAGAAATGATAACAACCCCGCCACAAAGGCGATAAAGAGAGAAATATGTTCCATAGAGGGAATTATACATCAGAAGGTTGATTTAGTCAAGACATTTTTCTATTGTCCAGAAATTCCCCAAGTTTTTCTAAGAGGATGGCAGATGAAGAGGAAGGTATAGAGAGGGCACTATTTCCCCTTTCCCCAAAAATCTTTTTTTGAGGTTAGTGTTTAATATTTTTGTTTAGGGAA
>JBFMDD010000232.1:0-10542 GCA_040754115.1 bacterium | reverse complement strand
AGTTCCCTAAACAAAAATATTAAACACTAACCTCAAAAAAAGATTTTTGGGGAAAGGGGAAATAGTGCCCTCTCTATACCTTCCTCTTCATCTGCCATCCTCTTAGAAAAACTTGGGGAATTTCTGTGCACGAAAATTTAAGGTGATTCAATATCAGTTAAAAATGACACTATTACTTACCTTTGTCATAAAAAACTGACACTTAGATATGCCTTTTAAATCCTGTCAAAATCACCTAAGTTACTATAAACTTTAAGGATAAAGAAGTTATCAATTGAGTTGGCATAAGATTTGCTGTTTTAGAGAATGGGACGATTTTATCTGTGTACATCTGTGGCTAAATTTAAAGAAGCCTCTCGGATAAAAATAAGGTTCAAGGTTCAAGGAGAAAGGTAGAGTAACCTTGTTCCTTGCACCTTGATCCTTGTTCCTTCAGTGGGGGTGAAGAAGGAATTATCTGCTCGGAAAGGCTAATAAAATCAACGCTCAATTTTATCCGAGAGCGTTCATTTAAAACGAAAGGAGGTGATAAAGAATGAAGAAGGTATTGGCGTTTATAGTTGTTGGAGTTCTTCTAATGAGTACAGTACCAGCTTGCATGGCAGAGAAAAAAGATGGGGATATAGCTGCGTATGAAAGGTTGTTTGGTGGCTTTGGCGGTGGACCGCAATTTGGTATTTACTATAAACCATCTTTATCCAAGTTCAATGACTATATCAAAAAAGAACTTGGACTTGATGGGATCAAGAATCTTAGTTTTGATGGTGGCACATTTCGCTGGCAACTTAATCCAAACTGGCAGATTGGCTACAATGGTGGCTGGATCTGTGGTGAAAAAGAACAGACAGTAAATGGTAAAGCCAATTTTGCTGGTGTTTACGGAGGATACCACGGAGTGCTCGCCTCATACAAAATACCTCAAGAAAAACTACCAAGCGATAGATGGGATGTAGCAGTTGGTGGTGGATTAGGTTGGTTTGGAATATGTACGGAACTGGCATCTATTGATAAAGCCAATAAACATCCCGAAAAATATTACTGGATGGAAGGTAATACCATAGGTGGTCAACTATTTGTTGAGGCAGCATATAAAATTGCCAAGGTATTTTCTATTGGCGGGGATATTAGCTATCTACATGCTAAGATTGATGATTTAAAATGGGCAGGCGATAAAATCTCAGAGCCATCTGAGATAGATCTAAGTGGGCTCCTTATCAGAGTAGGACCAAGATTCCACTTCTAAACACCTTTCTTTACAAGATGACCCCGGGCTTAAAATCCATTTCTTAAGTTCGGGGTCAAATAATAATTGTAAGCGTTCAGCCATCAGGTATCAGCAATCAGTTAACAGCCGGGAAATGAGGAGTGACACCACTTGTGGTGTCATTGTCATTGACAGCACAAGTGCTGTCACTTGTTTGAAAGCTTGCGGATAGAAAAGAGAGTTGAAATTGGAAATTCGAAATTAGAAATTAGGGAGAGAAGTAAAAACCCAATTTCTAATTTCAATTTTCTGTGGATGCTTACAAATAAATATCCGAAAGAAATCATAGGGAAAACGATAAAATGAACCGTCCCGATTTTACCTACCTAAACATTTACTTACCTATTAGTTCGTCTTTCGTAGTTCGTTATTCAGGACATCTGTGAGCTACAAACAACGAATAAATAGTATTGATAAATTGTTAGAAATCAGATAGACATAACTTATTGCTGATGAACAGGTTAGCAAATATTAAGTAAAAAAGTTGTAAAATTTCTCTTGACAAATTTATTATTTTCTGTATACTTATGGTAAGAAGAAATAGCTCTTCTTGGAAAATAATCTGGAGAGGATTAAATTTTTTACTTAATTCTCTTGAGTGAAAAATAGAAGAGTTTATTTTTTGGGTAAGCTGATTATTGGAATAAGGAGGTGAAAGGGTAAAGTGATGCAGATAGTAAGGTTATTATTAACATTCTGTTTAGTAGTGGGGGTGACTTTAATTCTTTCGAGTTGTGCTCCACCAGCAAAAGAAGAAGCACCAGCACCTACTGTAGAGGAAGAGGCAGTTGCACCTGAAGAAGAAGCAGCTGAATCTGAAGAAGCAGCACAGACAGAAGAAGCACCAGCTGAAGAAGCGGCTGAAGAAGAAGCAGCAGAAACTGAGTAATTCAAAGAGAAAGAGAAAGAGAAAGAGTAAGAGTAAGAGTAAGAAAAAGTGGGAGCAAGATGTAATATATATCATCTTGCTCCTTTCTTTTTGTGATAATTGGTTAAATGGTTACCAATTACAAGTTACCAAATTAAAAATGAACATAGATGGAATAAAAAACTATATAAGAAAAAACCCTTTTTCAATACTAAGAGATTTAGCTCTTAATACGAATGTCCAACTCTACCTGGTAGGAGGATGCATTCGGGATTACTTATTAAAGCGTAGGTGTAACGATTATGACTTTGCTATTAAAGGAGATGCTTTAGCTTTTGCTCAACAGGTAGCTAAAGAGTTAAAAGGCACCTTTGTTCTCTTAGAAGAGGAAAGAGGGACAGCAAGGGTTATTTACCAATCAAAAAACCAAACAATAAATTTAGACTTTAATAATCTTAAAGGAAAAGATATACATGCAGATCTTGAAATGCGTGACTTTACCATCAATGCAATTGCCATAGATTTATCTTCTCCAAACATTGAATTTATTGACCATAAAAATGGACTAAAAGACATTGAAGCAAAATTTATAAGAATTATATCAAATAAGGTATTTGAGGATGACCCATTACGAATGTTAAGAGCAGTTCGATTATCTTCAGAATTGGGATTTGAGATAGAGAAAGGCACTTGGGAAACGATAGTTAAATTAAAAGGGTTGATTTCACAAGTATCAGCAGAACGAGTTACTAATGAAATTTATTTAATATTAGTGGCTAAAAACTCAAGTTTTTTCATTGCTCAATTAGATAAATTAGGGTTGCTTGAACAAATTATCCCAGAAATTACCCCTTTAAAAAAACTTAAACAAGATGGATATCATCATTTACCTGTATGGGAACATTCATTAGCTACCTTAACTCAATTGGAAGGAATAGTTTCAAATCTTGAGAAATTATTTCCTAAATGGCATACTAAAATAAGGAGGTATTTAAACCAGTCTATATGTGGAGAACATAACAGACTTGTCAATCTCAAATTTATCTCTTTACTTCATGATATTGGCAAATTCGGTACAATGAGGCAGGAATTTTCTGGTAGAATCAGATTCATTGAACACGAAGTATTGGGAAGTGAAATATCTTCAAAGATAGCCAATAGGCTAAAATTGAGTACTAAAGAAAAGAAGCTGATGACATTAATCATCCGTCATCATATGCGTCCTGGATTTCTTGTTGAAGTACCTACTATTACTAACAAAGCTCTCTATCGATTTTTTAGGGACACAAATCAAGAAGGGGTAAGTGTCTTACTCCTTGCATTAGCTGATAGATATGCTACTTTAGGACCAAATGTTTCTCCTGAAGATATACATAGATATTACCAAATAATTAGTTTCATTATAGACAAATTCTATTCTCCTACTCCTACTATTATACCTCCTAAGATACTTAAAGGTGGGGAAATAATGGCACATTTTGGTCTAAAATCTGGACCAATAATAGGTGAGTTATTAAAGGCAGTAGAGGAAGAATTTGTAGATAAGAAAGTTAAGAATAAAGAGGATGCTTTAGAATTTATTGCTACTCTACTTAAAGGGAAGTAATGGATTTATCAACTTGTTACTCTGTGTAATGATAATACCCATACTCGTATCCATAACCATAGTGATACAGGTAGCGGGGAACAAAATGTTCTACATTTGTGAGGACAAATCCTAATATTTTGGCATGTGCTGATGTAAGTAATACTTGACTCCTTAAAATTGCCTCTCGTTGTGTTCTCCATGCCTGAACAGTAAATATTACCCCATCAACTAAAGTTGATATAACTCCAGCATCTGTAATAGCTAATATTGGAGGAGAATCAATGAGTATGTAATCAAATTGTGCTCTTAATTCTTTCACCAATTCCTTCATTTTATTTGAGCCAAGTAATTCAGCCGGATTAGAGGGCTTACGACCACATGGAAGAATAGTTAAATTATCCACTTTACCTCTGAACAATACAGACTCAATATCTGCATCGTGAAGAAGAATATCTGTTATTCCTTTATTAGACTCGATTCCCATCATTTTATGTATCATTGGTTTACGGAGGTCACAATCACATAGAAGTATTTTTTTATTAAGGTCCTGAGCCATTACCACAGCTAAATTAGCTACAGTAGTCGTTTTACCTTCTTGATGTAAAGCACTGGTAATGGCAATGACACGAGGAGGATTCTCTGGTGTAAGTCGTTGAATATTAGTTCTTAGAATCCGATACTGTTCAGATATATGAGCTCTATTGTCATGATAAGTAACTACTCGAGAATCTACTCCCCCTCCTCTTCTTGCACTGGCAATATACAATGAAGGAGGAGGAAAGACTTTCTGTTTTCTTTTTCCTTTCCCTTCAACATCCTCTAATTTATCTTTTTTAGGTTGCGCATTTAATTCATTCATTTTTGCAGATTACCTCCTCTTTATTCCTTTTTTAGTAATAAAAAGAATAATAGAACCACTAATAATATACCTATAATGATAATAATGGTTAACATTATTATCCTTTTGCGTCTTTTACGATTGTACTGGATATCTTCAACAGTAATTATCTTTGATATAGAGCCCAAAGATGGTATTTTTAATATAGATTCAGCATCCTCTAAACTTCTAAAAGAATGATCTGTATACTCCCCTAAGAAGACGCATCCAAATCCTAAAATTGAGCCAATAATAAACCCTATGATGGCAATCATATTTTTATTAGGTCTGACTGGATGCAGGGGAAGTCTTGCTGGGTCTATAATTTTAAATCTTGTTCCCCGTTCTGCGCTTTCTAATCTGTGAGAGATATTAGCTGTTTCGAGGCGATTCAATAACATGGCATAAATAGTCTCATTTACACCCATATCTCTCGTTAGCCTGGTAAGTTCTTGCTCTTGAGAGGGTACAGCCTTTGCACGTTCCTCATACTGTATTGCTAACATTTGTAGTTGTCTTTGTCGAGCTTCAAGGGAATCAATTAATGCCTCTGTATCGTGTAGCTTTGATTCTATCTCCTGATATATTGGATTAGTTTCTGTAATTTCACTACTTATCTTTGAAGTTGACTCTTCTTGAATACGCATTTTAATCTTCTCAATATTATCTTTTAAAGCTATTACCCACGGGTGTTCATCAGTACATTTTTTGGTCTTGAGTTCACTCAATTGTGTTTGAAGCTCAATCAATTTAGAATTTAATTGTTGGACGACAGGATTGGTTTCTATTGTTTTAGAGGTAACAATTTTTTCTTGAGTAGCTAATTGTTTTTGTAGCATCTGTTTAGTCTTTTGTGCCTCTTGTAGATCAAGTTTAATCTGTAATAATGCATCTTGAACCCCAATAGCCTTACCTAAATTTGAGCCTGCACTTCCTGGTAGCTCCAATAGATGTTTCTCTTTGAATGCTCTTAAATCTGCCTCTGTTTTTTCAAGGTTTTGTCGATAAATATCAAGTTGGTCCCTAATGAACTTAATAGCAGCAAGTGCTTCTTCTGATTGACCAGAGAGATTTTCTTGAACAAAGTTTTCAGTAATATAATTTACTACATCCTGTGCAACTTTTGGATTTGTATCCTCAAAAGATATTTGAATAATATGTGGTCCTTTCAAAATAACTTTAATTCTGTTGCGAAGGGATTGAACAAGAGAATCAAGTGCTTTCTGGTCTTTGATGTCCTTAGCTAACTCTAATTTTTCAACCATCTCTTTTAATCTAAACCAACTTGTTATCTGTTCTTTTAAGATATTCAGTCGTTCTTGAATAGTAGGTGCGACAGCCATATCTCTTACTAACGGTGAAATAAGGCTTTTTTCTTCTACCAAAAGCATAGAAGTAGCCTGATAGATTTTAGGGAGGGAAAAGGAGCCTATTACAGTAGTCAAAAAGACTGTCAGAAAAGGTATAATAAAGAGCCATTTCCTCCGAAATATTATTTGTAGATAATCACCAACATTAAATTGCGTTGTTCTAAATATATCCATTTTTTATCCCCTATTCACTAATTTGTTCCATTAATCCCAAAAAGACAAGAATTTTAGCAATTGGAGCACTAACTTTATCTAAAACATTACCTATTTTAGTAGGTATATTAGCTGGTATATAAACAATATCCCCTGCATGCAAATTAATATCTTCTTTTAGGCATCCTTTATGTAAAACAGTAGATAAATTTACTATCTTAACTATTGGTTTAGTAGGTTGTGGTGTAATTATACGCACGCGTCGTAGTGCTGCTGATTTAGTAGGTAAACCTGCTTTAAGAACTGCTTCCCTTAAAGATATAATACTTCCACCAATTGTATACATCCCCGGCTTATTTACTTCACCTAACACATAAACTTTTTTACTATTATATCCTCTTACAGTAACTGAAACCGTGGGTTGCTCTATATATCGAGATAACCTTTCAGTTAATATCTGTTCTAACTCTTCTTCTGTTAACCCTTCAGCCGTAACATCTCCTATTAGAAGAATTGATATATTCCCTGCTGGATTAACTATTTGTTCACCACTTAATTCTGGATGTCCCCACACAAAGATATTTATTACATCTTCTGGCCCCAAAAGGTAAGAAACATTATTTTCTGACAATGCTTGTGTTGGTACATTTAATAAAAATAAAAATAATATACTAATAGTAAAAATAATCTTTTGAACAAAACGCATATTTTCCCTCCTTTAATTTACTCCGAACGATCTCGGATAAAATTGAGCGTTGATTTTATTAGCCTTCCAAACAGACAATTTTCTTTTCACCCCCACCGAAGGAACAAGGATCAAGGTACAAGGAACAAGATTACTCTACCTTGCTCCTCGATCCTTGAACCTTATTTTTATCCGAGAATCTACTTACTCTCCTTCCATTTTATAACTATACTATACCATAATTTATTCATTTTGTCAACATATTAACTGCTGAAAGTTTTCACCAAATATCAAATAAAAACCTCTCTCTTCTTGATGGATTTGTATTCCTTCAATCTATCGATTGTTTCAGCACAAGCAGAAAATGCCTCCTTTCTGTGTCTGGAGGAAACAGCTACTGCCAAAATTATCTCCCCTACACCTACTTTTCCCATGCGACGGACAATCAGAATATCTTCAATTGACCACTTTTTTTTATATCAGTAGCTATTGTTTCTAATCCTCCTATTGTATCCTGTGTCGGCTCAAACTCAATATAAAAAGTCTTCCCCTCATTTGATACATCCCTCCTGACTAATCCATAATGAATAACTAAAGAGCCACATTCTTGTTGTTTAATCTTTTTGTTTACTGATGATGGGTTAATGGGTTCCCATATAATTTCAACCATCTTTTCCCCTTTTATCTAATTTTTACCTACTTCTTATTATATCATTTAATTTGTATTTGTCAATGATTTTTATTCGATGTCAGCAATTTTAATTATGAAATTTCAGGGCACAATCTCACCCAAAGACAACCGACATATCTCTAACCTTTTGATAAATAAGTATTAATCTGTGTTCAGCTATGTGTATCTGTGGGCTTCGTGCAAAAGTTTGTTGACATATTTTATGGTATCTGGTAAAATTAGTAAGATAACTAAAATTGAGGAGAGAAGATGTCTATTAAGATAGTTTTAACTGCGGATAATCATTTAAATAATTACTATGCCAAGATGTCTGCTGTGAGATTGGAAGAGCGGCGAGCAATAATTCGTAAGGCATTTCAACAAACTATTGAATTTAGCATTGAAAAACAAGTGGATTTATTTTTGCATGCAGGGGATTTATTTGACATGCCAGACCCGCGAAATACTGAATTAATCTTCATTGCCAAAGAATTACAAAGACTAATAAAGAATAATATCCATGTCTTTTTAATAGGTGGGACACACGATGTGCCCAAAATACTCACCTTTGCAAAAGGAGGTATTCCACAACAGATATTTCATGAGGCAGAGCAGGCACATCTCTTATACGATGTTACACAAATTCAAGCTGTCAAAACAAGAGTTAAAGACTTAGATGTGGTTGTTGGAGGATTGTCTTTTAATCCTAAACTTATCAAAGGTGATGACCCATTAACCAATCTGATATTTCCTACCATTGGGGATATAAACATTCTTTTACTTCATTATGGCATCGAAAATCATATGCCAAAAGATGTAAATGAACCATTATTAAATTATTCTACTATCTCCAACCTAAATGGCGTAAATTATGTTTTTGTAGGACATCAACATAAAACTGAGGTGTTTGAAATAGGAGATAAGCAGGTAATTATTCCGGGTGCTACTGAACGAATGAGTTTTGGTGAACTATCAAATTCTACTGGATTTTATTATTTAGAGCTAAATAAAGGTGGCATTATAAACTTAGAATATATTAAAATAGAGCCTCAACCAATGACTGAATTTAAAATTTCTTTATCTACCTTCTCTTCATCCACCGACCCTACTCCATACATCATAGAGCGGCTTTCGAAGGTATGTAACCCAGCCAGTATTCTAAAATGTAGAATTATAGGTTATATAACTCGTGAGCTGTTTCATACTCTCAGGCATCATGAAATCTGGCAATTTGGCACCACACATAACTTCCATTTTGACCTGGATACAAAAGAATTGGTTATTGAAGATGAGACTATAAAAACCACCTCGCAAGGGAGTATAAGCCATCGAGATGAAATCAATAATGTTGCACAGGCAATGATTGAGGAAGTAGAGGAAGAAGATGAAAAGAAGTTAATTCATGAGGCAAAAAACCTTATATTTTCAGCTTTTTAAATTATGTCTGTATCCTATTTCATCCAATTTGACAATCGTTTGATTGCATCCCTTTTTTCTGTCTGTCCAATCTTAGCAGAAGAGATAGCTTTGTGAAGGATATCTATTGAGGTATCATAATTTACCTTATTTACCGGATATGGATGTCCATCTTTTCCACCATGAGCAAAGCTGTATCTTACTGGGTCTCGAAAGCTAACATGAGTTCCATAGATTAATTCTGATATTAGGCTTAATGCCCGAATAGTTTTTGCTCCTACACCTTTCATACCTAATAGCTGCTCAAAATTTGCAGGTTGCTGTTCATAGGTTTTTAAAAGAATCTTGCTCAATTTATCAGGATTTATGTCTTGAAGTAAAACTTGATGGTGAGAAGGCAAATCTAAATTTTGTGTCTTTTTTAGCTCTGAAATTACCTTTTCTGGTTTTTCTTTTGAAATAAAAGTAGTTGCACCTCTTGCCTCCTCACTTTCAAGTGCTACCATATTTAATGGTTTCCCTTGGTGATCACAGCAGATAGCAGTATGTGGTTCGCAGACAAAATCCATTACATCATCACTTAGCCAGTGATACCGTCTTGCATATCGATTAGTTCCATTCATTCCTTGTTGGATAACACTCCAGGAGCCTGCTTTCGTAAATATAAACACATGATGATAAAGTTGGTAGCCATCCTGTAATCCTGCGCTATCAACCTTTGCTGCCATTTTACTGGCATAAATTAATTTATCTGGTGCTGTTTCTAATTCTTGCCCAACTAATTCAATTTCAGATGGTGTTTTTCGAGAAGTGGCTCCCTTTCCACCAGCAACAAACAGGTTCAAGTCTTTTTCTAATCCTTTAATTCCTTCTTTTAAAGCTCCACATACAGTAGTAGTCAAGCCACTTGAATGCCAATCAAAACCTAACACACAGCCAAATGCTTGAAACCAGAATGGGTCAGCTAATTTTTTCAACATCTCCAAAGCACCAAATTCACTTACTACCCAAATGGTAATTTCCCGCGATAATTTCTTCATTCGTTGAAAAAGCCATGGTGGTGCTTTGCCATAATGTAGTGGTAAATTAGCAATTCCTGTACGCATTTATCCCCCCATGTTTTCTACTTTTGGATTTTGGCTGGAATTTTGGACAAGGTATTCCTCGCAAAATCTAAAAAGTAAAATTTGGCGGTGTGTAGTGAACAAGGTTCGAACCTATTTCAAGAATAGCATAATTAAGGTCTAAAATCAAGAATTTTTTGATGAATCATTTATCGGCTAAATAAAAATTTCTCCCAATACCCACCTTATAACTTTGTAGCGGTTGGTAATTCTCAATCTAAATTTGTTTTATCCTCTCTCACTATCCTCCAGTGCCGATCTTTATTGCTTACCCACCACCATTCAATTCAACAATTATCCTATTTTCTCCTGAAAATAGGAAGTAGAGAGTAGAGAGAACATCACTCTTCACGCCTATCTGCTAAGCCTCACAATAAATGGTACTGTTATTCTCAAATTATTTCGAGCTGTATGGTTAGAATAATAAAGACTCATGTATCAGTTTTTAAGAGAGTTAAATCACACAATGCAAGATAGAAATAAATTGAAATTAGTAGAATTCGAAGAATGTTGCGAAGCAAAAATTT
>JBFMDD010000231.1:0-8351 GCA_040754115.1 bacterium | reverse complement strand
GGTTAGAATAATAAAGACTCATGTATCAGTTTTTAAGAGAGTTAAATCACACAATGCAAGATAGAAATAAATTGAAATTGGTGGAATTCGAAGAATGTTGCGAAGCAAAAATTTATGGAAATTCATTGTTTTTTACTACCAATTTCAATCAATTTCTATAAATTTCCATTATATTTCTATCAGTTTCTATTTTTCTTGTAGTGTGAGATGAAAGTTTCATTTTCATTAGTGAACTTAACCATACAGGTCGAAAAATTGTAAGAGGTATAATAAGAATATGTTAGCAAAAAGGATTATTCCATGCCTGGATGTAGATAAGGGTAGGGTAGTTAAGGGAGTAAATTTTGTTAATATTCGTGATGCAGGAGACCCGGTAGAAGCAGCTGCCTTATATGACCAGGAAGGGGCAGATGAATTGGTTTTCTTAGACATTACTGCCTCCCACGAAGATAGAGATATTATGATTGATGTAGTAAAACGAACCGCAGAAGTAGCATTTATGCCATTAACCGTAGGTGGTGGAATAAGGGATTTAGAAGATATTGAGAGTTTGCTTAGAGCGGGAGCTGATAGAGTTTCTATTAATACTGCTGCGGTAAATAGACCTACATTTGTTAAAGAGGCAGCAGAACGATTTGGCAGCCAATGTATTGTAGTGGCTATTGATGCTAAAAAACATCGTACACAAGCAGGATTTAGAACCGAAGGAGTAGAAAATCTCATTATTGGTTATCAGGCACAGGAATTCTGGAAGGTGTATATTCATGGAGGTCGTACACAGACAAATCTTGATGCTCTACAATGGGCAAAAAGGGTAGAAGAGTTAGGTGCAGGTGAGATTCTATTGACAAGTATGGATTGCGATGGTACCAAAAATGGCTATGACCTGGAGTTGACTAAAGCAATTTCGGATTTAGTTAATATCCCAGTTATTGCCTCAGGCGGAGCGGGTAATTTAGAGCATTTCTTCGAAGTGTTAACCTTAGGAGGTGCAGATGCCGCATTAGCTGCCTCCCTTTTTCATTATCGTGAATTATCAATCCCACAAGTAAAAGAATATCTTAAATCTAAAGGGGTAGAAGTAAGAATTTAGTCTATCGTAAAGCTAACTTCTTTATCCATCTGCGGACATATTTCCTTATAACCCGTACTTCTTTTTCCAAAAATAATCGCTTAGATAAATTATCTTCTTCTTCTTGAGTTAAAAGCTGTGGAGATAGCTTCTTTTTTAATTTTGCAATAGCATTCAGGTCATCTTGATAAAATTGCTTATAAAACCAATTGCGAATAAAATTAAACCTTCTCCCTTTAGTAAAAGCAGCAGCAAAATCTACTAAATATGGTTGATGCCTTTGTGTAATAATTATATTCGTTCTTTTCTTTAAGTCACAATGAACTACTCCACGAGCATGAATATCATCTATTAAGCTCCTTAGGTAGGTAAAAAATTCCTCAGGTAAACTTCCTTTATCAAAATTAGAGCAATCTTTTCCGTCAATATACTCTAAAATAAAAGCATCTTTATCTAATAATTTATAGACTTTAGGAACACCATTTATACCTTGTAATTTTTTATATATCCCAAACTCACGCTCAATAAGCCATCTGCCAAAGAGTAATTTAAATAAAAACCTTCTTGAATGATAATCTTTTACTGCAACTAATTGGTTATTTATCTTTGATAGCCAAATATCTGCCTGTGTTCCTTTTCCAGGATAGATATTGTCTAAAGGATGTAAATTTTCCCTTTTTACAGATTCCAAATCCATCTTTATTCTCACTTAAACCACAGATTATACTGTTTACACAGATTGCACTGATTAAAATTTATTTCTACTAAAACTTTTCTTTCGATTATAAAACTCGATTATCATTCCTTCTTCATAAACACCTTCTAGTACCGGGTTAGATAAATTATGCAACAATATTCTTCCCGAACAAGTTCGGGCTTCCATACCTATTCTGTGTTGGATGCCTCAACTTGTTGAGGATTCTCTTGCAAAACTTCTTCAACATGACACTAGTATTGTTGTTTCTATTTTCCCTATTGGTTGAAGATAGATAAAATACATTTTATCTTCTTTACCTCCACAATTAGCTACTAATAAAATAAAGATAGACAGTAGACAGAAAAAGTATCTTAAAGTACATTGATAGTTACCTTCTGATTAATTCTACATTAAGTTCTACCATAAGTCAAGGAAAAGTTTAACCTAAAAAAGAATAAGTTGACAATGGAGGAATATTGTGATACAATTAGTCTATAGTAGGGCAAGCATCCTGCTTGTCATTCAATGTCTGACCCCATAAGATATAAAATGAGTTATCAATTTGAGAAGGTTTTTGTTTCTAAAGAGGCTTTAAAATACCCCATTACACAAAATATATTAGAGAATATTTCTCAAGAGAAAATACTCTATAAAGAAATACCACCTGAAGGTAAAAATACTATTTTCTTAACTGTGAAAAAAGGGGATATGCTTAAACGAATCCCTTATGAAGATAAAACCTCTGCTTGCTTGATTTATCAAACCAATTGTCGACTTGGATGTACCTACTGCTATTTGCAAAGTTACTATAATTCATATAAAGGTATTACTATCTATGTTAATTCTCAAGAGCTTTTAAGTCAAATTGACTCAACTAAAAGATTTAAAAAGTTTTATGCAGGAGAATTGAATGATAGTTTAGATTTGGATAATTTAACTAATTATACTAAGATTTTAATCCCTTTCTTTAACAAACGAAAAGATATATTCTTAGAATTACGGACAAAAACAGATAATATCTCAAACCTTCTTAATTTAAAGCCCACATCTAATATAGTTATCACATGGAGTTTAAATCCAGCGAGTATAATAAAGGAATATGAGAGTAGAACATCCTCTTTACAACAGCGTCTAAAGGCTGGTAAGAGTTGTCAGGAGGCGGGATATAAAATTGGCTTTCATTTAGACCCAATCATTTATACACCTAACTTTGAAGAAGAATATGGCCAACTGATAGAATTAATAGCTAAAAATATAACCAAATTAGAAAAAATCGCTTATATTAGTTTAGGGGGATTTAGATTTACCAGAGATTTAGCAAAGATTATTCGAGAAAAGCCTCTTCAAGAAAGAAGAATTTTATCATCAGAATTTGTCAAGTGCGAAGATGGGAAGTTTAGATATTTTAAACCTATTCGGCTAAAAATGTACCGCTATATTTTAGATAAAATAAGACTTACCTTAGGAGATATTCGGACTTATTTTTGTATGGAGCAGTTTAGTAGGGTAATCGTTATGTCTTTATTACATTTTGCATTTTGCAGTAAACCATGTTGACTAATAGTAAAATAGGTATGCTAACTAAAGCTAATAATGTGATAATCCAGCCAAGTTGTTCTACTAACCCATCTTCATATTTTAACTTAATAATATAATCTTTTCCTTCTGGCACTTCGATTTTTACCAATCCTATCTTATCCTGTGTGATTTTTAACAACCTATTGTTAAGATATGCCTTCCAGAGTGGATAATAAGATATTTTGACGATGAGTTGTGTTTTTTGTTTTGCTTCAAATACCTTGATATTAATTTCATCCATTTTACTCTTTATTACGCAGGCATTAAGTTTATTTTTATTATAGTCTAAAAGGCAAGCTTGATATTCTGCTACATCAAAGATATGAAATCTATCTATTTTTGTACGAAGTGGAAAATATTTAGGCTGTGATTTAAAGAAAGAAAGTACCTTATCCTCATATTTACCAACTACAATAGTAGTTATATTTAGTTGTTTACATAGTTCATGTAGTCTTTTTGCATCAATATCTTCATCATAACTCATACCAAATATAGACTTATTATCAAATACCTCTGCAAAATCCGTATTTTTATCTTGCTTGCCACCATAATAAAGATAATTAGCCACTGGTGTATGAGTAGTAGGGACTCCACCAATAATTTCTCGACCAATAAAAACAGGTGTCAAGGCAAAGATATGGGTATGATATGCCCCTTTCATAGGGCGAGAAGAAGAGGTGAATAGTATCCTACCATCAGGTGAAGATTTTAATAATCTCCATATATCGTCTAAGTGATACTGCTTAGAATAATTATTGTAATAGGCTATACTTCCTGATGTATACGAGCTTTTAGAAGGTAGGTTCATAAAAGGCAGGATTAAAATAATTATAAGACAGATTAGGCTCACACCTTGAATATAGAATTTACGAGTAAATTCCATATTCAAGGTGTGACCCCAAATACATTCTATTCCCACACCAGATAAAATAAGTATTGAAAAGAAGAAATTATCTTTTAATCGTGCAGGCTCAAATAATTCTATCCCAAAGATTTTAAAAAGTAAAAAATAACTTAAGAAAATGAAGATTAACATTAATGGAGGTAAGAAAGTAAGTGGTGTAATCTTTTTCACCTGAGTATTAGAGGCGATGTTGGGTATCCCAACAATAGAAATCAAGTATAATAAAATAAAAGGGGTTAAGACTTTAATCCATGAATATACCTCGTTAATAGAAAAATCCCATAGAAAAGCCCGTCGTAAAAATTCTCGATGTATAAATGCTGGCAATACCCAGAATGCACAAATACACATAGCAAAAATCAATATAAATAATAACAGCCAGATGACTTTTTTTAATGAAAGAAGACGGATATTAAAAATAAAAAGGAATATTATCCCACAGAGAGGGAATAAACTATCCCATGTGTGGGTTAAAATGGATAATCCTAACATTAATCCTGTTAATATTGCATTTTTTAATTTATGCCTATCTTCCAAACAACATATACCAAAATATAAAATAAGAGGTGCAAGCCCAATAGCTAATCGCATGCCCAAAAGCCCAATTACCATTCCACCTTCAACATCACCGCCTATGGTAATATTAGAGTAAAGCATCATAATAAGTGCACCAAACAAAGCACTAATCCGACTTACACCTATTTTTTTATAAAGCAAAAGACTGCTAAATCCGGGTAGAAAATAAGCAAAGATGAGCAGAAATTTATAGATTATCTCTAATGGTAGTTTATGAAAGGTAATGAAGTTAATACCTGCTCCAAAAATAACAAATCCAGGTGGGTATAAAGATAAACTTGGCTCACCACAATTTATGAATGGATTCCAGTAGATTAGTTTATGAAATATTGGGAGATTTATCGTTAGTGTATCCCATATATATTGAATTCGCAATGGGTGGTCATTAACAATATAAAAATCCCACTCTCCCCAAAAGCCCATACAAAAAGAGCCAATAAGTAAAATTAATAAAGTTGGTAATATAAAACTTTTTTTATCCATACATTCTTTCCTTAATAACAGTAGATTGGCTTAATTCTTTGCCATTACTATTATCGACAAAAGTCCCATCTTTCTAAAATCTTACTTTTTCCCCTAATATTTTTATTTGACATTTTCTTAAAAAATGGTATAATTAATAAAAGAGGTGAATTATCATGCCTACTATGCGGGATATAAAAAGAAGGGTAAAATCAATTAAAAACATACAGCAGATTACAAGAGCAATGATGTTAGTTGCGGCAGCTAAGATGAAAAAGGCAGAAATGGCCATTACTTCTGCAAGACCTTATGCCTATGCGATGGGTGAAGTACTTGCAAACTTATCTTTAAGAGCAGAAAAAGAAGACGACTATCCACTACTTTTAGAACGCAAAGTTAAGACATCGGGATTACTTATGATTACTTCAGAACGCGGATTGTGTGGTGGATTTAATACTAACCTTATTAAAGATGTATTTCATTATATAGAAGAAGAGCGAGATAAAGCTATTGAGCTTAAGTTGATGATAATTGGTCGCAAGGGATATAATTTCTTTAAACGGTTTGATTACAATATACCATTTACACTCTCTACTCCTGACCCGGTAAAATATGAATTTGCCAAAGAATTGGCTGAAAAGATTATTAATTTATATACCTCTAAGGAGATAGATGAAATTATAGTAGTTTATAACGAGTTTAAATCTGTCTTTAGACAACAAGTAGTGCGTGAGAAATTACTTCCTATTACTCCAATGCCAATGCCTCCTTCAAAAATAGCATCAGAATATATCTATGAACCATCTAAGAAAGAAATATTAAATACCTTACTTAAAAAACATATTGTTGTTCAGCTTTATCGTATTTTATTGGAGTCTCAAGCATCTGAGCACTCAGCTCGTATGGTAGCTATGGAATCATCTACAAATAATGCTAAGAAGATGATAGATGAGTTATGGCTTTCTTTCAATCGGACAAGACAAGCCATTATTACTAAGGAAATAGCTGAAATTACAGGTACTGCAGAGGCTCTTAAATAATAAAACCGGAATAATCAACTAAGCCTGTAGAGCAGATAGTGTATAGGGAGTTTGAGGGATGGGGCATCCCCTTGTGGAAGGGGGTTTGCCCGCTGGGGTCTTAAGGCAAAGCCTAAAGAACATCTCACTTAATTTTCTACCTGCACAGGTCAAAAAATTGCAAAAGGAGGAATAAAAAAATGCGTGTAGGAAAAGTAAAACAAATTTTAGGACCGATAGTAGACATTAAATTTGATACAGATGATTTACCACCTATTTACAATGCTATCAAAATCAAAAGGGAAAAGGCAAGTGCTGTAGCCAGTGGACAAGAATTAGTAGTAGAAGTAGCACAACATTTAGGTGATAATACGGTAAGAACTATTGCTATGGATTATACTGATGGAATAAAAAGGGGTATGGAAGCAATAGATACTGATGGTCCAATTAGTGTTCCAGTAGGAGATAGCACATTAGGAAGATTAATGGGGCCATGGGGTGAACCTTTAGATAATTTAGGTGATATAAAAGCATCAGAATATTCACCTATTCATAAACCTTCACCAACATTTGAAGAGCAGGAAGTAATTCGTGAGCGATTTGAGACAGGACTAAAAGCAGTTGATTTATTAGCCCCATTTGCTAAGGGAGGAAAGGTAGGATTATTTGGTGGAGCTGGTGTAGGGAAGACGGTTTTGGTAATGGAATTAATCCGTAATGTTGCTACTGAGCATGGTGGGGTATCGGTATTTGCAGGAGTAGGAGAGCGCACACGGGAAGGTAATGACCTGTGGTTAGAGATGAAGGAATCAGGCGTTATAGAGAAAACCGCACTGGTATATGGTCAGATGCAAGAATCCCCTGGTGCACGATTCCGTGTAGGATTGACAGGGTTGACTGTGGCGGAATATTTTAGAGATAAAAGGAATCAAGATGTACTATTATTTATTGATAATATATTCCGATTTGTTCAAGCAGGTTCTGAGGTATCTGCTCTTTTAGGTAGAATGCCATCTGCTGTTGGCTATCAATCTACATTAGGAACAGATATGGGTGCATTACAAGAACGCATTACCTCTACAAAGAAAGGCTCCATCACATCAGTTCAAGCAGTATATGTGCCAGCAGATGATTTGACAGACCCTGCCCCTGCCACTACTTTCTCCCACCTTGATGCAACAATAGTCTTATCACGACAGATAGCAGAATTAGGCATCTATCCTGCTATTGACCCATTGGATTCTACATCAAGAATACTTGACCCAAAAATCTTAGGGGATGAACATTATCAAACAACACGCGCAGTTCAACAAGTACTTCAGCGATACAAAGACCTACAAGATATTATTGCCATTTTAGGTATGGATGAGTTAAGTGAAGAAGATAAAATGACAGTATATCGTGCAAGAAAAATACAAAAGTTTTTATCACAACCATTCTTTGTCGCTGAAGTATTTACAGGAAGACCAGGTAAATATGTCAAGGTGTCAGAGACAGTTCGCGGATTTAAAGAGATTGTAGAAGGAAAACATGATGATATTCCAGAACAAGCATTTTATATGGTAGGCGGAATAGATGAAGTCTTGGAAAGGGCTGAAATCATTACAGAAAAATAAAAATAACAATGATAAAATTTAAACTTATTACCCCAGAAAAATTAGTATTAGAAGGTGAAGCAAAATCAATTATCTGCCCAGGAAGTGTAGGTGAGTTAGGTTTTCTACCTTCACATGCACCTTTGTTGACTACTCTTGGTAAAGGCAAATTACGAATTAATCAAGAAAAGGAACAAAAAGAATTCGAGATTGAAAATGGCTTCTGTGAAGTCTTGCCTCATCAAGTTACTATCTTAGTTGATAAAATTCAAGAAGACAATTTATTCTGAACTTTTTGCCTTGGTGGTCTACTTTAGTTTGAAAAATTTCGACCTGTATGGTTAAGTTCACTAATGAAAATGAAACTTTCATCTCACACTACAAGAAAAATAGAAACTGATAGAAATATAATGGAAATTTATAGAAATTGATTGAAATTGGTAGTAAA
>JBFMDD010000230.1:0-7591 GCA_040754115.1 bacterium | reverse complement strand
TGTTTTTTACTACCAATTTCAATCAATTTCTATAAATTTCCATTATATTTCTATCAGTTTCTATTTTTCTTGTAGTGTGAGATGAAAGTTTCATTTTCATTAGTGAACTTAACCATACAGGTCGAAAGTTTTCATTAAGTAGAAGGAGAAACTAATTTTTTCTTGCCAAAATAAAAATAATATGGTATAATCTTAAAAACCAGGAAATAAGAAATAAGGACGGTTCACTTTTCTTTGAAAGCATGCGGATTGAAATTAGAAATTGGAAATTAGGGAAAGAAATAGAAATATTTGGAGGTGACAAGAGTTTGAAAAAAGGGATACATCCTAATTATGTAGAGACAATTATTAGGTGTGCTTGTGGAGCGAGTTTCCCAACACGCTCAACTGTACCTGATTTACGGGTTGAGATTTGCTCTAACTGCCATCCTTTCTTTACTGGCAAACAAAAATTGGTTGATATTGCTGGTAGAGTAGAAAGGTTCCGTAAAAGATATGGATTAGAGGAAAAGGATTCTAATAATGAAGAAAAAGTCAAAAAGTAAAGATATTATGGAAGTTAAATTGCTTAGACATACTTCTGAACCTGAAAAGACAGTTGCCAGCGCTGCTAGATTATGTTATTCTCCTGTTTCTTTTGAACAACTTTTTAAAAAAATGAGTGGTGTGCAGGTTAAAAATTTGTTAACATTATTGATTAAATCAGGACACCATAGTGCTCTTGAACATACAAGTTTTACCTTCGCTATTGGAGGAATCTCAAGAGTTACTAGTCACCAATTAGTACGACATCGTTTAGCAAGTTATAGTCAACAAAGTCAACGATATGTTAGATTTAAATCAAGAGGTACTAAAACTGTCCATTCTTCTGATAGATTATTTGATATAACAACTCCTTTTCCCCCTTCTAGTTATGTTATTCCTCCAAGTATAGAAAAAAATAAAAAACTAAGGGATGTATATAAGGAAGTAATGGACCTTATCGCTACTACCTATCAGAGATTTTTACATGCAAAGATTCCAGTAGAGGATGTAAGATACTTACTTCCTAATGCAACTGCCACAAAAATTATAGTTACAATGAATGCTCGAGAATTAAGGCATTTTTTTTCCCTTCGGTGTTGTAATCGAGCACAATGGGAAATTCGTAGAATGGCATATAAAATGTTAAGTGAAGTATTAAAGGTTGCTCCCATTCTATTTTCAGATGCTGGGCCACCTTGCTGGCGAGGACCATGTCCTGAAGGTAAAATGTCTTGTGGAAACCCACCCAAAAGAGAAGAAGTGTTAGAAATGTAAAAATTGTACATAACATTTTAAAAGAAGAAGGAGGTATTTTGAATGGCAACTATATTAACTGACAAACAGATACGAGATATGCTTGAAGGTAAAAAAAGTGGGATAAGGATAGAAAAGTATGATCCTAAGTCTAAATGTGTTCAACCAGCAAGTTATGATTTTCGGCTTGGTAAAAAAGCTATAATTCCAAACCATACTTTCTTTGAAAAAGATGGAACCAAACAGATTGAATCAAGAGAAGTTAATGTTGAAGAAGAAGGGGAAATAAAAATACAGTCTGGGGGATATGCTTTAGTAACAACTTATGAGTGTGTTGAACTATCAAGTCAATATGCTGGGCGTATAGGACTTACTTCTTCATTCACTAGAAAAGGCTTGATTCTTTTAGCAGGACCTCAGATAGATCTCAGGTTTTAAAGGTGAATTAATATTAGCCCTTTATAATATTTCAGGAACACCAATAGAATTACGCTATCGTACTCCTTTTTGTACAGTAGAGTTTCACAGGTTAGAGGAACCTTGTGAACACCCATATAATACACCACAGGAAAAGATAAATACGTATCTTGAAGGTTATGTAAAATCAATGAATACAACCTCTGTACATCAACTAATTGATGTAGTGAAAGAACTGCAGAAGGAAATTCATAATAATAAATTCATAATAATTTAAAAAGAGAATATCGAATGAGACATTTCTTCTATTGGATATCAATTGCTGCTTTATTGGTAGCCACATTAGCATTAGTTAAATAACCACACTATTCCTATCTATTTATTACTATGAGGATTAAGAATTATGTTTGAACAACTCAAAAAATTAGAAAAAGAATACGAAGAATTAACCTCTGAAATAGAGAAAAATGTAACAAATATACCTCTATATCAAGATATTATGAAAAAAAGGGCTAAAATAGAACCATTGGTGCTCAAATTTAAAGAATATAAGAATGTGGAAGAAGAAATAGCAAAGCTTTACACAATGTTAAACGATACGCTTGAACCAGAGATGAAAGAAATGGTTGAAGAAGAATTGAGTGGTTTACAAGAAAAGAAAAAATCATTAGATGAGAAACTAAAAGATTTATTAACACCTAAAGAAGAAAAAGATGATGATGAAAGAAGAAATATAATTATGGAAATTAGAGCAGGTACTGGCGGGGAGGAATCTGGAATATTTGTTGCTGATTTATTCAGAATGTATAGTAAATATATTCTGGCTAAGGAATGGAAATTAGAGATGTTTAATTCCCATCCTACGGGCGTAGGGGGTTTTAAAGAGATTATTTTTGGTGTTGAAGGCGATGGAGTTTATAAAAAGCTTAGGTTTGAAAGTGGGACACATCGTGTACAACGCGTGCCAATAACCGAGGCAAGTGGCCGAATACATACTTCAGCCGTAACGGTGGCGGTATTGAAAGAACTTGATGAAATAGAAATAGAAATTCTACCAGGTGATTTGAGGATTGATACATTTAGAGCAAGTGGTCCTGGAGGACAACATGTGAATGTAACGGATTCTGCGGTCAGAATTACACATTTGCCAACCGGGCTTGTAGTTAGTTGCCAGGATGAGCGCTCACAACATAAAAACAAGGCTAAAGCAATGCGTATTCTACGTGCTGAACTACACGCAAGAGCAGAAGCTCAAGCAAGAAAAGAAATGGCTAAAACACGAAAATTACAAATAGGCTCCGGGGATAGAAGTGAGAAGATAAGAACTTATAACTACCCTCAAAATCGCATTACAGACCACCGAATTGGCTTAAGTTTATACAAACTTGAAGATATTATGGATGGAGATTTGGATGAACTTATTTCTGCCTTGATTTCCGCAGATAAGGAGCAAAGATTGAAATAAGTAAATATGCCCATGCAAATTAGACAAGTATTACATCAAGCAACTAAATTTCTTGCAGATAACCATATTGATACAGCTAAAACTGATGCTGAGGTTTTATTAAGTGATTTATTAGGAACTAATCGAGTTGAACTTTATTTAAATGATAAAATCTCTTTGAATAAAAATAGATTAGCTCTTTACTGGAAATTACTTGACCGCAGAGCATCACATGAACCTGTGGCATACATATCAGGTAAGAAAGAATTTATGGATTGGGAGTTTATTGTTAGCCCAGATGTATTAATCCCAAGACCAGAAACAGAGATTTTAGTTGAAGAAATAATAAATATTGGAAAAAAAATGCTTAACTTTTCACCAATAATTGTCGATATTGGTACAGGGAGTGGTGTAATAGCTATTAGTTTAGCTTTAGCATTGAATGCAAAGGTGTATGCCATAGATATTTCTACTCCTGCGTTAGAGGTGGCAAAGCTAAATGCAGCTAAATTAGGGGTAGAAGACAGAATTACTTTTTTAAAAGGAAACTTGCTCTTTCCTTTAAAAAGATTTAATATAAATAAAAAAGTGGATTTTATTGTTTCTAATCCGCCCTATGTAGCAACTTCTCAATTTAAATCTCTTCCTTTAGATGTAAGATTTGAGCCAAAAATTGCCTTAGATGGGGGAAAAGAAGGATTAAACTTCTATGATAAAATAATTAATGGCTCGTTAGATTATCTAAAAGAAGGTGGATATTTAGTTTTAGAGGTTGGATATGATATGGCGGAAATAATAAAGGATAAAATTATACAAACTAAAAAATTTGAAGATGTTAAAATAATCAAAGATTATCATGGAACAAAGAGGATAATCTTATCAAAAGGAGGAAGTTTAAAATGAAATGTAAAAAAAATAGTTGTGTTTGGTTAATAGTCCTATGCGGAGGGCTAAATTTTTTAATAACTTATCAGGCAAAGGCAGAATTGCCAGATCATACTGCATGGCATGTCAACATCCATGATTCATTAGTAGAAGGGGGATGGGGATATACCCCACCTATTCTTGAGCGACTGATTACAAAAAACTTAGGCCCGGATGTAGAAGAGAATGTTTGGTTTGACTTCGACCGCAATGCTTACTTAAAAAAGGGTGAATTAGCAGTGATGATTGTTAGGCTATTGGATAAGGAAAAAGAGGCTTATCAATACCAGATAGATGCACTCTCTTTTGAAGATGACAAATATAAACGGTTATCCAAACAATTTGGTTATATAGAAACCTGCCTTAAATATGGCTATTTAAATGGTGAGTTGGTGAGTGAATTTAAAGAAAAAGGACGAGCATTTAGCCCTGAGACCGAGATAACCAGAGAACAATTCTTAGTTGTACTTATTAAATTATTGAATGAGCTTTATCCTGAGGCATTAGGGGAAAAAAGTATCATTGTCCCAACAGAAGGCACCGCAACTGTATCAGAATTTGTCAGAAGATTAGATTCATTAAAAGAATTCTGGATAAAAGATACTGAGGGAAAATTTGTACCAGGAATATTAGCAGAGGCAATGGCACTTAATACCAAAATTACACAAATTGAAGATGTATCTGTTACCGGTAGATACCCAGGGTTTGTGATTACAGCTAAGAAATATTTGTTAGAAGAAGACCCAACCAATAATAAAAAAGCAAAATCATTCCTTACAGATACATACTACATTACTTCAAAAGGTTCTATCCTGCCAGATGCAAAATGTAGACGATACTGGGCAGGATATATAATTGGTAAATGTTTTGTAGGCGATTATGTCCCTACTGATAGAGTTATAGAATGCAAAGGGATGAGTAACAAAACAATCCAGATACCAGCGTATGGTGTATTTGTAGACAAATGGGATATTGAGGGAGTGATTGATACAATTACAGAGGAGGATTTAAAAGAAAAAATTATTCGTCTAAAAACGCAAAATGGAGAGGTAGTAAAGTTACATATATTAGCTAATTCCTATATTTATACTCCATTACCACCACCAAATATTAAACGCGAATTAGGCACTATCTATGCACCCAAAAATGAAGTTTATGAAGATGATAGAGACATGGCAAAGGTAAGAGGTTATAAGCGGGTATTTTTTAAACCATTTAATAAAAATGAGGAAGAAGAAATTGCCCTGTATTCAAAAAATGGATATTATCCTGTTGAGATATTACGAGAAGGAACAAGGGCTATGGGTAAGAGTAAAGGATATACAAAGACAATATCAGAATGGCGTAAACTATTTTATGGTCCGCAAACAAGTCCAAGAAGTGACTACGAAAAAATAGACTATTTCCAAATTCATATTGATAAGGATGCGGATATTCATTGGGGACTATATCATGGTGAACGTGTAGAAGTTGAATCTGCGATGTTTACATATAAGACAGGAAAGGAATTCTTTGAACAAATGGGTGAAGGGGAGAAACCTTTAACCCCAGAAGAAATGACTAAATTCTATAGGAATAAAGACATTAGAGCTTATTTTATCCCACATAGACCACAAGATAGCCAACAGCCTTATAAAGATTATGCAGGATTTGTTGAGATAGGATTCCATCCAGTATTTACTACCTGGTATGGTAAAATTAAAGATAAATATCCACTTACAATTAAATCATGGTTTGACTTGAAAGGTAAGGCAGAAGGAATTGATGTTAAACTTAGTGCGGATAAGTTTAAACTTGACACTGACGATTATTTACATGATGCTGATGGAATGGGTAAAGATGTATCTCCGGTAGTATTTATGCCACCTAATTATAGGAGAGTTGTTTCACCTGCTCAAGATTCGGATGATAAACTTAAGACACTCCAATTTGATGAGTTAGATTATCAAAGAATATTAGAACAAAATTTCTATGTTCAATTAGACCCCAAAGGGAGAGTAATATTCCTTGAATCTGATATCCTGGAAGAACAGTAAAATTTTACAGTTTAGCATTTATTGTTTACTAATAGTGGGGATAGGTGTACATTCTGCCTCGATGGGTGAGTGTACCCAATTTACCCATAGAATAAAGAAAATAATACCCTGCCCTGAAGATGAGTATTGGTTGAAGGGTTTTCAGGCTTTCTCAAATTATAATTACGAAGATGCAATTAAATATTTTGAGGCATCAAAGGAAGTTTTAGCTAAATATTACTTAGCTAAAATCTATTTTGGTGATGTGGAAGTAAATAATCTTGAGCGAAAACCTCCCCCGCCAATCAATAGACAGAGGGCATTAGCAATATTAGAACAGTATCTTAAGTATGATGAAATAAAAGGGTTGTTAAATGATTACCTATGTCTGAATGCTGATAAAAAACAATTAAGCAATTTCTACTTTGAAAAGGGAAATTACGAAGAGGCTATTAAGGTACGGGAATCTATATCAGCAGAACCATCCAAAGAAGACATGGTTTTTATTACCAGATGTAGATATTTTCAGGGAATTGAGCAACGATTTATTACACCCATTATAAATGCTAAGAAGGTCTTAGAACAAACCAAAGTGGGAATTCCTTCACAACAACAAGAGGAAGAAGAAGAACCTCCATTTCAAAGAATCCCAGTAGAAGAGATAGGTAAAGAAGTGCCAGTGGTAGAAGTAGATGAGGGAGCATATCCTCAAATACAACCTGGTGCCACCGTGACCGTTATTAAAAAAATCCTACCTTTTAGACAAGCAGTAGTAAAGGTAAAAGAAGCCATTATCTGGGATAGTCCTGCCTTACCCAATACCTATTATAAAGCAGTTGGTAAAATAGAAGAAGGAACAATGGTTTCTATTTTAGATGATACATCAGTTGATTGGTACTATAAAGTGCAATTACTTAATGGCCAAACAGGCTGGATATGCTCTGTCTTCTTAGAAGACATACCACCAAAGCAAGAAGAGGGAGTAAAGGAAGAAGAGGATAACAGAACAAAAAAACAAGAAAACAAGGAAGGAGTGGAAGGGGTTGTTCACTGAACGAGCCGTGCGCTCGGGTGAACGCACCATACTTTTTATTTAACTTTTTGATAAAATTTGGCGACCTGGGCGGTTAGGGTGAGAAAAAGAATAAACAGAGCGCTCCTCTGGAGCTAATATAAATAAAGCTCCGTAGGAGCAATCTGTTTGTAGCATTCTGATCGCATTGGAGATGATACACTCCACATTTTGAGAGAAAAGTATGTTCAGTATACTCAGTGAGCAGTGAACAGTCAGCAGTAAGCAGTGAACATATTGATCACTGAAAATTAAAATTTGAAATGAAATTCTTAATATTTTCCCCTTTTTCCTTACTTTTCCATTTTCCCTTACTTACACCTGAACGCTTACGAATTTCCAGTGTTTCATTTGTGTCCATCTGTGGTTGAATAGTTACTTTTAATGTTGTTGTACTCGGGAGATTGCACTGATGAAAATCAGGGATGTTAAGTGTCTCGT
>JBFMDD010000229.1:0-8660 GCA_040754115.1 bacterium | reverse complement strand
TTTTGAGGTTGTCGTTTTTGTAAAACATAAGGAGAATTAAGGGTAAATCCTTCTTTATTTAACATTTTTTCTAATATGTTCCAGGTATTAGAAGAAAGAGACTTGGGAAATAAAACAATATCACCAGCTTCTTTTGTTGAAAATTCAAACCCTTTTGTTGCAAATTCTTTTATAGCCTTTTCATTTAACTTTCCTTTTCCTGTCTCAATCAATTTTTGATAAATAACAGTTGCTATTTGTTCTTGTATTTTTTCTAATTTTGTAGGTTTAGGCGGTTCTACTTGCTTTTCTATTTTCCCTAATGTTTCTACCTTTATCTTTGAAATTTCTGCCTCTATTTTCTCTTGAATTTCTAATTCGGTATTATATTGTTCTTTTGTTAATTTTTCTTTTGCATATTCAGTATCAAGTTCAGCCCTTTTCTTTTTTAAATCTAATTTTATTTTTTCCAATTCTTCTTTTGTTTTAGGAATAGCTATTCTAAAAGTAAATTCATCTGTTTTTGGATTATAAGTATAGATATTTCCACTCTCAACAATAACTTTCGGTTCTTTAGGTTCTTTTTTGGGCAATATAGGAACTCTTCTTATCTCTTTCTTAACAAATTCAGGAATTGTTGTTCCTATTGTAGAAGGCAATCCCATCTCTTTAAATCTTCCCCAATCAATTGAAATTGGTGAAATCCCTGAAGTAATTACTCTTCGGGTTATTTCTTCAGTTGTCGGTATTGACATATCAAGTTCCTCTAATATTTCTTGGTATCTAGGAATATCAAAACGCTGTTCTGCAAAAGGATATGTTTCTTCATACCATTTTCTTTCTGCTTCTAATCCTCTTATTCGCTCTTTTTTTATATTTTCTTGTAATAAGCTTGCAGTTTGTAATGCTTTCTGTCTTCTTTCTTCTTCTTCCAATCTTTTATTCAATAAATTTTCATAAGTTTTACTAAATCCTTCTAAAGCAGATGTAATTCCTATCATTGGGTCTTTTGTCATAGCTGTTCCCAAAAGAGCTGTAAGCAATGTTGCTATTTTCATTTCTCTTAATTCTTTATCATCTTCTGGTATAGCCTTATATCTTGGCATAACTGTAGAAAGAGATACAGAGGGTTCTTGTGTAGAAAGAAATGTAAAAGGTTTTTGAAGTTTCTGATTAACTAAAAAAGGTAAAGTAAAAAGTCTTTTTTTTCTCCCAAATTCAGCAGGCACAGGTAAAAGAAAAGGTTTTTTCTTTTTTGTCTTTCCAAAATCTTCTAAAATCCTCTTTTCAAATGATTCCCCATCTTCTCTTTCTTCTAAACCAATCCAGCCTAATTTTTCTTCTTCTTCTGGTGTAAAAAGCCTTACATTCATTTCTTATCTTCTTTTATCTTCCTAAAAGCAAACTAGCCAAAGATGGAAATTGAGTTTGCCTTGATGATAAATAAGGATAAAACTGTTCCAAAGAGGGCGTTCTTATTTTATCCATCTCCAATAATCTTAAAGCTGATTCTTCCCTTAATTTTTTTTCTGCTAATTCTCTTTCTTGTTTTAACTCTTGACTTTTTTGTATAGCAGTTAATCCTGTCCCCAATAAAGTTAATCCTTTTTCTGATGTTAAAGCTGCTATCAATGGCGCTGCTTGTCCCATTTTATTTACCTCCTATATAAGAGATTTATATAACTCAACCCTTTTCCAGGGTTCAGCTTGTTCCCATTGCCATTTCTTAATAAGAGCATCTATTGTTGCCTGTTCCATTGCCCTTTTTTGTTCCCCTACAGCTAAAAGCCTAGCCATATCTTCATAATCAAGTCTAGCAAATTCAGGAGCTAATTGCATTGCCCTTTCCATTCTCTGCCTTTCTGGCTCATATAATCTTGCTCCAATATCAGCAGCTGTCCTTCCTATCATTTGCCCCCAGGCCCCTCCACCATATCTACCTGCCTGAACAGCACTTGTAGAAATTTGAGGCATAACTTCTTCTGCCATCAATCTTGACATTTGCCTCAAATATGGATTTGTTTCAGAGCTTAAGTATTTTCCAGCCATTGTTTTTCCCAGAAGGCTTTGGGCCAATCTAGTTAAAGGTGAACCCGCTTTTGCTCTTGTTGCAATACCTCCAAAAGCTTCCTGTTCTTCAGGTGCAAATCTTGCAACAAGGGAAGTTCCTGAAGGGGCATAAGTCATTGGTCGCCCAAGTAATCCTAAAGCCCATTCTCTAATCCTTTCTCTATGGGGTCGTTGAAGGATAAGTTCCTGTTCTGCCTCTGATGTAGGTTGTGCTGTATTTCCTCCCATTTTACTTTACCTCCTTAATAAATTCTACATATTTTGGTATCCAATTGTAAAGTTTTAATTTTTTACTAAATCCATTTTCCCTAGAAGTTAAAAAACTCATTCTATAACAACCTGAGCTTTTAGCATATTCTTCCAATTTTTCCATTCCTAATTTAAAAACTTCGTCAGAATTGGATATTTGCCTTATATAAAGATGATAAATAAATAGTTCTTTAATTTGCGAAGTAGGATAATTAAATCTAGTTGTCATAAATCCTATACATTCCTTATTTAAAAAGATTATCCACAAATCTAAAGTGCCCTCTAATAAAGAGTTTAATATCACTGAATAATCTACATCAGCATATTTTTCTATTGCTCTCAATCCTTCTTCAATTATCTCTTTCCAAAAGAACATTATTCCTTCTTTCTTATAAATAGGATATAAACTAAAATCTATTTCCATTATCCTACAAATACCCAAGAAGAAGTAGAGCTATCATATCTATATAATCCTTTACCGCTTCCTGGATTAAAATTAACTCCATCTGCATAAGCTAATATTCCATCCCTCTTATAATCTGTTGTAGGTTCTACCTGCCCTAAATTAAGATTTAAAATTGGTGAAATATACGCTAATGCTTGATAAATTTTATTTACTGCTAATGCAATATCTTTTTTAGTTAATAAATCTTCATCAACAGGCAATAATCTTACTTGTTTCATTATTCTTTTTTACCGACAGGTATTACATCTACCTTTATTCCTATTAGTTCTTCAAATCCCTCCCCTCCCGTAGCATTTAAATCTTTAAATAAATTAACCCTTAAAAATCTTCCTGTTTCTCTAACATCAGCATATCCACTATCTTTTAACATTGCCTCAGAGGAATATGTTACACTATTTCTATCTGACATCCTTTTTCCTATTTTTATTTGACAGGTATCTTCAATATTACTTGTTCTGTTTTTAAATAAAGATTCTATTTTTCTCACCATTAAAATATTATTTTCTTGACAATACTCTCTTGTTTCTATTTCAGAAGCATATCTAAAACTAGAATCAGTGAAAGAAAATAATTGCCCTAATGTATTAAAATATCCTAATGCCCATTGATTATTTTTAATAAACATTACAGGAATTTGAAAAGAAGCTATTTGTAAATAAGTAAAAATATTTCTTTTTATATTGAAACACAAAATTTTATTTACCCAATCACTTGGAGACCATCCAGCATTTTCATCAGTAGCATACATCCAATAGATAATTCCGTTTTCATAATCATAAGCAGAAAAAGCCTTTCTTAAATTTCTATCATTAAAAGTATATTTTTCAAAAAGAGTATCCCTAATTCCAAATCCAACAGGAATTAAACTTACTTCGTCAAATGCGTATATATCTTTATCGCCCCAAAAATATATTGCTTTACCACTAGAAATTAAAGAAGTAGGCACTCTACATCCTATTCCTTTAATTATATTGGTTCGGAAAGAAAAAGTATAAGGAGCTCCTGAATACGACATAACAGTTAAAGAATAATCGTGAGTTATTGCAAGGTTATCTCCCAAAATTGCCATTCCTGTAATATCTCCATCAGCATCAGATAAAACTTGACTATCACTTCCCGTTAAAAGAGAAGGGTTAAAATTCTCTATATCCTCTAATGCAGACCACATCACTTTTTTAGATTCTGATGGATAAAAATGTGCTAATACTAAAAATCCTTTATAAATTGCACAAAATAAAGCACCATAAACACCACTAGTAGTTGTATTTTGAGTTGGAACACTTTCCGAAGCTGACAATCCTGTATCATTTATTGTTAATGCCGTAGTCTCTGCAATAAGACCTGTTGTAGAAGGAGTTCCACCTGCATAAGTTCTATAAACTTTATATTTTTTAGCCCCCATTACTTGCTTCCAACTAATTTTATTATAACTTGAAGTATCTAAAGTAGAATATCCATCTATATTATAAGACTGCCAATTAAAAACAATCCCTTCAGATGAAGGTAATGTTTGTCCATAATCACTACAAGCAACTATTTTATATCCCCATTTTGTTGAGCCAGTCCCACCTATTCTTTCAACAGCAGGAATTGTATGGGGATTATCTAAATATCCTAAAATTTTAAATTTACTTCTGGAACTATTTGTAGTGGGTGGACTTTCAGTAGATAAAGTAATTCCTATATCATAAACATATAAATAATCTTCATCCCCCCAACCGCTCGTTTGTCCGATTAACCCAGTTTGACTTGGTGTTCCTCCAGCCGTTGTGCGATATACCTTGAAACATACTGCTTCACTCATTCTTGGACAGGAAATTCTATTATGATTAGAACTTGATAAAGTAGCATTTCCATTTGTAATAACAGTTTCTTGAGAAGCTATTGTTTCTCCATACAAATTACAGGCAGTAATTTTATATCCCCAGCTAGTAGAGCCTGTTGTTCCATAAGGAGTAACAACAGGTGCAGAAGGCGTAGATAATTCGTCAGTATATCCTCTTAAAACAAAAGTTTCATTTCCTCTTGTTGAAATTATCCAATCTCCATATTGACAAAAACTTATCATTCCATATTTCAACCCTCCACCAGTTCCACCACCAAGTTCTTTTACATTATTATTCTGCAATAAATAAATTCCATTTTGTGTTCCAATAAAAAAACGATTATTTCTATAATCGTAATAAACACCTGTAATAAAACTAGAAATTTGTGCAGTCGTTTCTTGAAAAGAATAATCTAAAAATCTATAATTTTTATCTAAAGGCAAAATATTTCTTGCTTCTTTTAATCCTCCTTCTGGAATATCAAAAGGAGCAAAATCAGGCATCCAGCCTTTATCAATCGGAATATTAATCCAAGCCATCTTCTTCAATCAACCAATCTAAATTTGCCAAATCTAAAGATGTCAATTTAAGGTTTTCCATTTCCTGTAAAGAAACAGGAATATAAGTTATTTCTACCTCAATATTCAAAATTTCATTCAAATCAGCAAAATATTTCTCTAAATTTTCAGGGTCCTTTCTGATTTCATAACTGCCCTGTTCAGTTATATCTCCATATCTCTTACCCAATGGAATAAGCATTTCTGATAAATCGTCAAGATTTTGTTTAACTGATTTGGCTAACTTTGATAATCTATAAGATAACTTAAAAGGCAATTTTTGCAAAATTACTTTTGCTAAAGAATTCTCTATGTTTTTTAATTTTTTAAATGTTATTTGAATTTTCCGAATTTCCATTAACTTTTTGTATTTGGCTTATCCATTTAGCAATCTCTTCAATTTGAAATTGTAAATCATCCAAAATTTGTTGAAAAACCTTTGATTGATTTTTAAGTTGAGTTTCTAACCTTGTCTTTTTTTCAATCAACTCTTCCAAACTTGTTGGGACATCTATCCTCAATATACATTCTTTTCCGTTTTTGATGATAAATTCTTTTTCCACTTTATTATTTCCTCCCTTAATTTTTTTATTTGATTTTGTTGTTCTTGGATTGCTCTTACTAAAAGGGCAGTAAGGTTGCCATATCCAATTCCTTTTTGCCCTTCTATACCCCCTACCACTTCTGGAATTATTTGTTCAATTTCTTGAGCAATAAATCCTATTTGGTGGCTTCCATCTAAACGCATATCAAATTCTCTAGGCTTCAATTTTAATACTTCCGCTAATCCATACTTCAGATTTGTAATATTTAATTTTATAGCAATGTCTGAAGCATTTGTCCAAACTCCTGCAGTAGAACAATATGCTCCACTTCCCATATGTAATGGATAGGAAGGACTCGTCGTTCCGATGCCGACCTTGCCGCTACTATCTATTGTCATTCTTGTATTTGCAGGGGCACTTATCCCACCTGTTTGGAATATTAGCCCACCGGCAGATACAGCTGGATTATGCTGAACAGAAGACTTAGCTACTCCTCCTTCATAAAATAGGAAATTTGAAGCATAACCAGCTGTAGTTGTGTCCCAATAGATATTTGCGTGAGTATCCGCAGGAGCTATGACATCTAAAACTCCTCTTGGCGCTGTCGTCCTGATGCCGAGGTTGCCATTTTCTAAAATTCTCATTCTTTCTGTTCCTGCGGTTTGAAAGATAATATCATCCGCACCAGCAGTTGCGGTTGTTTGAATAGTTAAAGCTCCTGCGTTTGTCAAAAGAGGGGTGCTGACTGAAGTTGAAAAGGTAGGATTGGCAATAGTAGCGATAGTAACATTGGTTGTGCCTGAAATTGAAATATTCGTTCCCGCAGTTAGCAAGGAAGCAATATTTGACCAAGAAGGATTAGCACCTCCACCGCCAGTGATAAGAATTTGATTAGCTGTGCCTGGAGCTAAAGACGACATTACTCCTGTTGCTGAAAAATATGGAATGTTTCCTTGAGCAATAGCCGACCAGTCTTGACCTGTTCCTCCATTAGCTGTTATCACAGGAACGGTAAGTGAAATAGTAACATTAGTTATGCCTGAAAGTGAAATACCACTTCCTGCAGTCAATAAAGAAGCAATATTTTTGTATTCTAAAGCAGTAGCTCCTGAATTAACTCCTAATAACTGATTTGCAGTTCCTAAAGCTGATAAACCTGTGCCACCATTAGCTATTGCTACAGGAACACTAAGCGATAAAGTTCTATCTGCTGATAAATCTCCCCCTCCCGTTAATCCTGTTCCTGCAAGAATTTGCCGTGTATCTCTTACAATATTTGTTGGAATATCCCCATCAACAAGAGTATTCCAAACAGGAATAGCAGAGATTGTTCCAGTTCCTGTTTGAGAAAGAAATTTTCTTGTCGTAGTAGTATTTCCTGCTAATCTCTCCCACTTTGGAGTAGCATTTCCAATAATCAAATCTCCCAAAACAGAAGAAGCAGTTACTGTATCTAAATGAGATGCGGATAGTAAATTGTGAATCACTTCTATAGTTCCAAATTCATATCCTGTTGCAGTTGCGTTTACTTTAAGGTATTGATTGGCACTTCCAATTAGAATTTCTCCAAAGGCTGTCGTGTCAGATAAAAAGGGAATACAATATTTTGTCCAAGAAGTTTTCCCTGTTCCGCCTTGTGAAACAGACACCCCTTGAAGACCTGTTATCTCACCTGTTGGAACTATTGTCCATTGTTCATTAGTGCCCATTTATACTGTAAAATTACTTTTTGGAAGAATAACAGAACCGCTAGAAACTTCCCCTTCTTCTGCCGTTCTTAATCCTTCCAATGCTTCTTGAAAAAGGCTTTTCCATAAAATAACCCTTTTATCATTCATTAAAATCGGCTCTAATTCGCATAATGCCCCATAGATTAAAATTTCTGGAGCATAATCAGTAAGATAATTTGTATCAGTTGTTTCAGTTAAAGTTGGCGAATATCGGTAAAATAATAAGTCAAATGAATATTCTTTATCAGGGGTAGGATAAACTAAAAATTCTGTTTGATTTGGCAAATAACAAAAGTATTTAGGCAGTCCTGTTTTATTATCTTTCATTACGATTTTCTCATCTTCCCTGATTAAATTATAATAAGTATCCCCACTTTTTACTTTAAAATGAATAACCTCTTTATAAGGAGCAGATATAAAGGTAGCTCCGCTATAATATCCCATAGGAACACTAATATAATTATCAGAAGTTGAGGTAATAGTTCTTACTTGCATATAATTAAAATTATATTGCCTCTCAAGCTTCCTTTGAGCCATATTTATAGCATCTTTTATCTGGGTAGATAAATCTGTCCGATTGAGATAGTCAGCTACTTTATTTTGAATATCTCCAAAATTCATTTCAATCTATTTTTTTAGGTCTTCCTTTTTTAGGTTCGTTCTCATCTTTATCTTCTTCTTTTTCAATTCTTATTACATCAAATCTATTTTTTGCACTTTCTAAAATTTCTATAACTTCAATAGGAAGCTTAATTCTTTTTCCAAATTTGCAGGAATATTTTTCTCCATTGCAAAAGACTTCAATTGTATCTTGACTAAGAAATTTTTTAGAATTAACTATTACAGTTATTTTAGACATCTTATCACCTCCTATATAAATCTTGAATAAGGATAAGGGAGGAAGGGTTGACCTCCCTCCCTTTATTTTATCCTCTATAAACTTGCTCCACTTTCTACCCTTACCATAAAGGCATCATTTAAAATTTCGGCTACATACCAAGCTTTCCAGGCAGCTGTTGCTCTTTGTTCCAGAGGGTCTGCTGTTCCGCTTGAGCCAAAATCTTTAATGATAGTTTTGACTCCGTTTCCTCTAATTTCCGTTACACCATAGGCATCTGTCCCAAAAATTAAAGTAGCATAAACATCAGCAACACCTCCTGTATTTTTAATAGAAGTTGTTGCTGCGCCAGCTCCTGTCCAAATTTTGGTTTGGGTAGAGGTTACAAACCTGATTTGCC
>JBFMDD010000228.1:0-11595 GCA_040754115.1 bacterium | reverse complement strand
AGGAGAAAGGAGCAAGGTAGAGTAACCTTGTTCCTTGCACCTTGATCCTTGTTCCTTCGGTGGGGGTGAAGAAGGAATTATCTGCTCGGAAAGGCTAATAAAATCAACGCTCAATTTTATCCGAGAGTGTTCCAAAATTGAAAGGGGGAAAAGTATTATGACTAAAAAAATAGCTTATTTATGCGCGGGGTTATTAACTATCTTTATAACCAGTTCGGTATTCGGAGAAATTCAGCAGGGTGATGTAGATGTAGAATTAGAGGTACCACAAATTATCAAATTAGAGCTTCTTACATCAAATATAAAGGTGATACCAGGTCCTGAGGACTATGCACGAAATTTAACCACAAGTGAATTTGAAGGAGGAAATGAAGCAGTAGACCCAGGAAAAGGCTTTGCAGATAGAAGTAGTGCAATTGAATTGACTATGTTTACTAATGCACAAAGAGGTGGTTTACTTTTTGTTTACGGCATGCAACCTCCAGAGCAACAAGGTATTCTTAGACTTGAAGATACATATCTATCAGTTCAAACAGATAAAACTTTCATTTTGCAAAATAATATAGAAGGAGCAACTACTAAATTTAAAACATATCAAGATAAAAGTACATATTGGCTTAGATTACATAATGAGGCACAGGAAATATTTAAGGTTACTATAGCAACTAAAGATTCAAGATTGATAGTGTTTAAAATTGGAATTGGCAATTTAGCTGGATATACTTATGGTAATTACAAAAATACCATCACATTCTCTTTAATCCCATTAGTTATTTAAAAGGAGAGGGGACGGTTCACTTTTGTTTGAAAGTTTGCGGATAGAAAAGAGAGTTGAAATTCGAAATTAGAAATTAGGGAGAGAACTAAAAGCCCAATTTCTAATTTCCAATTTCAATTTTCTGTGGACGCTTACAAATAAATATCCGAAAGAAATCATAGGAAAAACGATAAAATGAACCGTCTCAAGGAGAGGATAAGAAAATGAATCGAAAAATACTACTCTTGATTTTTATATTAGTTACACTTTTATATAAAAATATAGAAGCAAAAGAGGTATTCTCTCTCCTCCTAAAATGGCCAAACGACTCTATTATATACAAATTCAAGTCTCCAGAGGATGTAGCTATTGATTCAGATAATAATGTATATGTAGTTGACACCGAAAATCACCGTATTCAAAAGTTTAATTCTAATGGTGAGTTAATAACAAGCTGGGGCAAGGAAGGCAGTGGTAAAGATGAATTCCTTTCTCCTGAAGGAATAGCTATTGATAGATACAACAATCTCTATATCGTTGACACTGGAAATAACAGAATAAAAAAATATACCTCTGATGGAAGGTTAATTCGTATATTTGGGAATTTGGGTAGTAATAATGGCGAGTTTAATACCCCTAAGGATGTAGTCATTGATTCAAATCTTAATATATATGTAGTTGATACAGGCAATAATCGTGTTCAAAAATTTGACCAATCCACCTCTTTTATTATGGAATTTGGTGGTGAAGGGACTGAAACAGGAAAATTCTCTTCCCCCAAGGGAATAAATATAGACAGAGATGATTATGTATATGTAGTTGATACAGGTAATAATCGTGTTCAAAAATTTGACCAACAAGGAAATTTCATTATTAAATGGGGAAGAAGAGGGTCAGCGGATTGTGAATTTCAATACCCTACTAAAATATGTATTAATTCAATAAATGAGGTATATGTTGTAGATACTAACAACTGTAGAATTCAAGTGTTTGATATTAATGGCGCATTTATTAAAAAGTGGGGTAAATATGGGAATAACCCTGGAGAATTTACATCACCACATGGAGTAGATATTGATTCAGAAGGTAATATCTATATAACAGATAATATTAATGATTCTATTCAAATATTTAATAATGCGTGTGAATTCCGTGAGGTATGGAGTAAGTACAGTCTTGAAGAAGGGAAGTTTAATTTCCCCAAAGGAATAGATATTGATTCAGAAGACAATGTATATATTGTTGATACCTATAATCATCGAATACAAAAATTTACAAACAATGGTGATTTTATTACTACTTGGGGAAAATATGATAAAGTTGAAACTGGATGTTTTTCCTTTCCATGTGGAATTGCAGTTGATATAAATGATAATAATAAAGTTTACATTGCAGATACTGAAAATTGCCGAGTTCAAATGTTTAACTCAAACGGTGAATTTATCAAAAAATGGGGAATTTATGGTTCAGATAAAGCAGAATTTATATATCCTCATGATTTAGCTATAGATTCAGATAGTAATATATATGTAGTTGATAAAGGTAATTCCCGTATTCAGGTATTTAATAAAGAAGGAAAGTACCTTAGAGAATGGGGCAAGCATGGTGTAAAAGATGATGAATTTAAAACCCCAATTAATATAGAAATTGATTCTAACGATAGAGTTTATGTTGTTGATAATAATGATGATTGTATTAAGGTATTTGATAAAGATGGTAATTTTATAACAAAATGGGGGAATTTTGGAAATCATTTAAATGAATTTAACTCTCCTTATGGAATAGCAATTGACTCAAATAATAAAATTTATGTCTTAGATACCGGAAATAATCGAATTCAAGTATTTAATCCTGATGGGACTTTTATTACTACATGGGGAAAACGAGGTGATGAGGATGGTGAGCTTCAACTCCCTCAAAGTATAGCACTTGATTCTGAAGATAATATCTATGTAGTTGATACAGAAAATCAGCGAGTACAAAAATTTAAAAATGAGATTAATTCAATCGACAAACCAACTAATAAGGAAATAAATGCCTATAACTTCCCTAACCCATTTAATCCAACTCTACAACATACTACTATTGTATATTCTGTTGGAGTCAACCAGCCAGTAACTATTAAAATTTATAACTTAGCAGGTGAATTAGTTAAAACATTAATCGATGGAGCAATAAAAACAGGCGATTGTGAAGATAAATGGGATGGGAAAAATGATGATAATGAAATAGTATCAGAAGGTATTTATATATGCCTGATTAAAACTAATGATGACATAAAAAAGTTTAAGATAGCGATATGTAAGTAAATTTTCGATTGCCAATCGAAAATCGAAAATTCTACAAAAGGGGTTGACAATGAAAGGGATTATAGTATTACTATCTTTATCAATAATACTGGTATTTAGCTTTGGTGTTGAGGCAAAAAGTCCTGGTAAAACAGGAGCAACATTTTTAAAAATAGGTGTAGGTGCTAAACCGCAAGCATTAGGTGGGGCTTTTTGTGCAGTAGCAGATGATACCTCTGCTATCTACTGGAATCCCGCAGGATTAACACTACTTGAAAACAGGGAATTATCCTTTACTCACATATCCTGGTTTGAGGATATTAACTACGAGTATTTATCCTATATTAATCCATTACAAGAATTAGGGATTAAAATACCAGGTATTTTAGCAGGTAGCTTAGCATATCTTGGGATAAATGATATTAAAGAATATGGTAACACTAAAAATACCTACTTAGGAACACTTAAGGCACACAATTTGTTACTCAATGCCTCTTATGCAAGATTAATAAAGCCTGATATATCATCCGGGATAAATTTAAAACTTATTAACCAAAAGATTAAATCCTCATCAAGTGGCATTGTGATGGACATAGGATTGCTCCTATATAAAACCCCAATTGAAAACCTTACCGCAGGACTTATGCTCCAAAACATCGCTCTTTTTAATAATTTTAAGGATGACCTACCATTTAATATTAAATTAGGTTCTTGTTACAAATTACTTAAAGACAACATCCTTACTCTTGCTATGGATGTTGATATTCCGAGTGATACCAACCTTAAACTACATTTAGGAGCAGAATATCTTTACCCTGAAATTGAAGATGTTGAGATAGCTATTAGATTAGGATATAAAACAGGCGTAGATTGTGGCAAGTTAGGTTTTGGATTTGGTGTAAAATTTGATAAATATAAATTTGACTATGCATATTCCTCGTATAATGATTTAGGTAATATTCATCAACTTTCATTTGATGTAAAATTTGATAAGATTAAACCACAACCAACAACTTCTGAAACTAAAATTGAAGATACAACATACATCCCCTCTCCTTCTACCTCTTCGGACTCAAAATCTAATGTTGATTTTGAGTCTGAAGAGAAGAAGGTTAACAAAGATATTGAATTTGAAAATAAGGTAGAAGAACAAATAGAAACAACTCAGCTCGAGGAAATAGAAAATGAAAAAGAAACCGTAATAGAAGAAGAACCTGCCTCAAAAGAGAAATTAATAATCCAACAAGTAGTAATTGGAAAAGAAACAGAAGAAAAGATTTTTACAGCAATAACTGAACAAGAAGGTAAAATTAAGGATTTACAAGATGAATTGAATTATCTAAAAACTGAAGTTAATAAAAAAACTGAAGTTGATAAAGAAGATAATTACTCTAAAGCAAGAGTATCAATAGGAGGAATAAAATGAGATATGTAATTTTAGCTGTGATACTAATAGGAATGGTATCAGGAGTAAACCAAGATGGATTTACACAAGAAAATGCTTACTACTACTTCACTCAAGGAGAAAAGTATAGAGCAGAGAAAAACTATGATATGGCAATCAACATGTATGAAAAGGCTGTAAGATTGAATGATGATTACGAAATGGCATATAATAATCTTGGATGTGCTTATTATGAAAAAGGAATGTATGATAAGGCAATCGATGCTTATAAGAAGGCATTAGTAATTAACCCGGATGCAAAAATTACACATAGTAATCTTGGATGTGCATATTATTATAAAGGAATGTATGATGAGGCAATACAAGAATTTAAAAAGGAATTAAAGATTAATCCTAATTGTATAGATGCTCTTAATGGCATTGGATGTGCTTATTATAATAAAGAGATGTATGATGAGGCAATAATGTGGTGTAAGAAAGTGCTTGAGATTGACCCTAATTATATCTATACTAAGGATAAATTAGCGGCTGCAGAAAAGGCATTAGAAGAAAGAAAACTGCGAGAAAATTATTGGAAATGGTATAACTTAGGAATTGAAAGCATGCATCAAAAAAGATGGAATGAGGCAATTGAGAATTTTAATAAGGCGCTTGAATATGCTCCTATGGAATATGAAAAAGAAATGATACAAGACAGGTTAAAAGAAGCAAAGATAAATTTGAATAATGAGGAAGTTAAAAAAAATTATCGGAAATGGTATAACTTAGGAATTGAACAAATAGAACAAAAAAGATGGGAGGAGGCTATCGAGAGCTTTAATAAGGCGCTTGAATATGCTCCTATGGAATATGAGAAAATAATGGTAAGAGAAAAGTTAAAAGAGGTAAATGCAAACTTGAATAAGAAGATACAACAAGAAAATTATTGGAAATGGTATAACTTAGGGCTTGAGAGAATAAGTCAAAAAAGTTGGGAACAGGCAATTGAATACTTTAATAATGCCATTAAATATGCCAATACATGGAATGAAAAAGGAAAGGCAAGAGAAAGGTTAAAAGAAGCAAAGACAGGTTTGATTATGAAAAGACAACTCGAAAATTACCAGAAGTGGTACAATATAGGGATGACAAGAATAAACCAGAAGAGATGGAAGGATGCGGTGGAAAACTTTAATAATGCTCTTAAATATGCTACTACTGAAAATGAAAAAGAAATAGCACAAGAAAAGTTAAAAGAGGCGAAAGTAAATTTGAATAATGAGAAAGAGAAACAAATTCGTGCGATAGCCTCATTAAAAAATACACCACCTATAAATCCTAACCAGACAGAGATAAAAAGCCTACAACAAATACCAATCAAGCAAAAAAAATCATGGGTATCATCCATCAGTACTATTGCCTCTTTATTATTAATATTAATTTTATTATTACTTCTACCACAATTCAATCCCATAAGAGCAAAGATTTACCTATGGCAAAAAAAATATGACAAAGCTGCTTCAATCTATGAAAATGCCATCTCAAAAGATAAAAAGGTATGGTATTATCCATCGTTAGCTAACATTTACCTTAAATTAGATAGGATAGATGAGGAAGCAATAAGGGTTTATGATAGAGCGGTATACCTTAACCCAAATAATCGCAAGATGGTTAAGATTCTCGCAGACTATTATATCAAAGAAAATAAAATAGGAGATAGAGCAATAGAAGTGTATGAAGATGCATTGAAGTTTAATACGGATAATATACAATTATTGAATATCCTAGGAATGGCATACTCTAATCGTGGAGATGATAAAAAGGCAGCCAGTATATACCAGAGATTATATGAATTAGGGCAGATAGATGAAATAGTGGTAAGTAATTTATGTAAGGCTTATTTAAAAGAAGAGAGGTTGGATGAGAAAGCAATTTTAATCTATGAAGAGGCATTGAAATATGAACCAGAAAATCATGATTTAATTATTGCATTGAGTCAAGCTTATATAAATAAAGGGATAAAGGATAAAAAAACTGTAGAAATTTATAGAAAATCGGTAGGATTGTGTTCAAACTTAGTAAAGTCATACAAAGAAAAAAATGACTTGGACAAAGCCAGGCAATATGCAGAGATAGCATACAAAATAGTGTATTGCTACTCTATAGGAGTAGTAGATACATTAGTAAGAAGTAGTGTAATGGGTGTACTAAATAAGTGGTAAGTTAATGTGTGATGTAAATTCAGTAGATTCTCGGATAAAAATAAGGTTCAAGGTTCAAGGATCGAGGAGCAAGGTAGAGTAATCTTGTTCCTTGTACCTTGATCCTTGTTCCTTCGGTGGGGGTGAAAAGAAAATTGTCTGTTGGGAAGGCTAATAAAATCAACGCTCAATTTTATCCGAAAGTGTTCATTCAATAAAAGGAGGATAAGTTAAATTGAATTCAAAAACAAAGATAAAGAAAAATCTCATAACAAACTTGATAATATTTATTTTGTTTTTATCATTATCCGAAATAGGATGCACAAAACAAAATGAAAATAAAGATATACCTAAATCTTTAATTCAGTCTTTAAAATCTAAAGATGATGGTGTGCGAAAAAAAACAGCGGCTATTTTGGGTGAGTCAGGTAATAAAAAGGCTGTAGAACCATTAATTGAAGCGCTGAAAGATGAAGATTATAGAGTCAGGCAAGAAGTAGTAAAGGCATTGGGTAAATTAAAGGATGAACGAGCAGTAAAACCTTTAATAGATAAATTAGCGGATACAAATTGGGTTGTGCAAGGTAGTGCGGCGTGGGCATTAGGCGAAATAGGAAATTCACAGGCTATAAATGCATTAATCTCTGCCTTATCTCATAAACATCCATTTGTCCGTGAAAATGCTGCTCAATCTCTTGGAAAACTCAAAAGCACCAACGCTATAAAACCATTAATTAAACTTTTTGCAGATGAAGATAGTCATGTCCAACAAGTAGCTACAGATGCCATATCCCAAATAGGTAACCCAGCAACAAAATCGCTTATTAATGCATTAAAAAGCAAAGATATACTCGTTCGCTGGCATGCAGGAGAAGCATTAGGAAATATAGGGGATAAAAAGGCTATTGAATACCTACTTCCTTTATTAAATGAAGAGGATAGAAACCTTCGCCTGAATATCGCATTTGCCCTTGGTAAATTGGATAATAAACAAGGAATAGATATATTAATTAATAGCCTGAAAGATGAAGATGAAGAGGTAAAAACCTATGCTGCTCTTGCATTAGGAGAAATAGGTAATAAAAATGCGGTAGATAATTTGATTTTACTCTTAAATGATACAAATATAAATATTAAAGCACAAGCTATCGTTGCATTAGGAAATATAAAAGATAGTTGTGCAATAAAACATTTAATTTTGAATCTACAAGATAAAAGTCAAACTATACAGCAACTTAGTAGTACTGCATTAGCAAAGATAGGTACGCCAGCAGTACAACCTCTAATAGTTGCTTTATATGATGGAGATGAAACTTTAAGAAAGACAATTACAAATACTCTAATAAAAATAGGTACTACTGCCATTATACCTTTAACTGATACACTGAATAATAGCCTTGAGGCTGTTACCAAGGCAGATGAAGGTATAAATAGCCAATCTCAATCTTCAGTTGACATTATGCAAAAACATAAACAAGAATCTGCACAATGGTATATTGGAATTGCATTAGGAACCTTGGGAAAAGATAATGAAGATAAACAAGTGATTAACTCATTAATTACAGCGTTAAAGTCTAAAAATTGGTATGCACGAGGTGGTTCAGCAATTGGCTTAGGAAAAATGGAAGATAAGCGAGCAGTAAACCCATTGATTGAGGTATTAAAAAATGATATAAATAAAACTGTCCGGATAACTGCTATTGAATCATTAGCTAAAATAGACGGTGAAAATAAACATACGATTAAAATATTAGCAGATGCAGCAAACAATGATAAAGATGAAGAGGTAAGAATATTTGCTAAAGGGATTATAAAAAAGCTTTCTAATAAATAACAATTTTAAGGACTCCGAAGTCTCTAAATTAACCCAATAGTTAGTCTTTTCTCCTTTTTAAGTAGAATAAGACAGTAATAAATTAAGGCTTCGGAGTCCTAATAATTTTAATTGGAGTGACAGCACTTGTGCTGTCACTGACGCCTCACCTTACACACCTACAATCTACAAATCCAATAATTGAACACATACAAAATACTGACTATTTTAACCCATGAGCGTTGAATTTTAAAACTCTTATGCTAAAGATTGAAATTTACCATTAGTTTAAAAATTAATCATAGCTGTCTAAAAGTTAGAAAGAAAAACTTAAGTGTTAGTTTTAATACTGGCAGACAAAAATTCATCTAAGTTTAATTATATCAATAAATTAGAGATAAAAGAAATCGAACTATTATTAGTTAGCATAAAATTTGCTCTTAATTTTTAATGAAAAATCCCTTTCAATTGTCAACCCTATCGTAATGGGAAAAGGGGCAAAAAATTAAAAAACACCAATTCCTTGAGATAAAGGCAATTTAAGTTTACTAGTCAATTAGAAAAAACTGGCTAGGGATTAGGTTTTTTGCCCCTGGATTAATTTAATGTTTAAGATAAAAAACTTAATAATAAGGAGGTGAAAAAGGAGGTCCTTCTCATTGATTAAAAAATAAAGGAGGAAGATTAAAAAATGAAAAGACTAACTATTGGGTTAATTACTCTTTTAGGGATGCTAATTGTTACTAACGCATTAGCAGATATGAAGCATGCTACTGTGAAGGTAAAATTATCTGTAAAGCAGATAATTACGCTGGGTGTTACTGAACCAGGTATAGTTATTCCTGGACCGGAAGATTATGCGATGGAGTTCAGTGTTAACCAAAGTGTAGTAAGTAACAGCGTAAAACCAGATGATGAATATGGATTTGCAGATAGAGCGGATGCAATCAAGGTGTCAATATTTACGAATGCACGTGCAGGAGCAACAGTATATTTCCACGGTTTAGCAAATCCTGAGCACAACAAGACATTACGAGTAGAAGATGTTTACTTGACAGTAATGAAGGAAAAAACATATGTTCTGCTCAATGAGTTAGAAGGTGCATGGGTATTCGATAATGCAAACACCTGTCCAGACCAACAAGGTAAAGCAAAATGGATACAGTGTGACAATGAAGCCAAAACATTTTTCGGTGTTACAATGTCAACCAAAGCTACAAGAGACTGGTGGCTCAAGCTTGGAATTGGCAACTTAGCCCGATATACCGAGAATGAAGAAGGTTACGATATGGACCTCACATTTATCCTTACGCCAATCGTAGCATAATTTGAATAGAGGAGGACCTCTTTTTATAAATTACTACAATATTAAGTGTGGAAAAGGGAGAAAAAGTAGTTTACTACCCCATCTCCCTTTTTCATTTAGTAAGATAATTCATCCCCAATAATTAGATATTTTGGGACGGCTCATTTTTAAGTATTCCCCTCTTGAGAGGGATTAGTGGTGTGTTCCTCTCAAGAGGGGAATTTTTGTAACCGTTCAGGGTGTAATGAAGGGAAAAGGGGGAAATAGTGCCATTTCAATTATATAGTTGACAGGTAAAAATTGATATGATATACTACACAATATAGAGGATAAAAGATGAAAGTACTTATTCTTGGGGCAGGTCCGTCAGGACTTGCAGCTGCATGGAAATTAGCAAGTGCTAATGTAGAGGTAGAAATAGTTGAGTTAGAAAATCAAGTGGGAGGATTGTGTAGAACAATAAAACACGGTGAGTATTCCTTTGACTTAGGAGGACATAGATTTATTACTCAAAATATTTCATTGGCAGATGAAATAAAAAAATTAATGGGTGATGAATTACTTGATAGACCAAGAACATCTACTATTAGACTTCAGGGTAAATATTTTCATTACCCATTAGAATCAATAGACCTATTAAAAAAGATGCGTATTACTACTTCAATTAAATGTTTCCTTGATTATTGCTTTACTGGAGTAAAGAATAAGATTTTTCATAAGGAAGATTTATCATTAGAAGATTGGGTAGTAAATAGATTTGGCAGGTCGCTCTATAATATATACTTTGGCCCTTACTCTGCTAAACTTTGGGGAATGCCTCCTACACAAATCTCCTCAGACTGGGCAGCACAACGAATCTCCTTACTTAATTTATGGGATGTTTTTTTAAGACTGCTGGGTAAAAAGAAAAATATGCCCAAGACTTACGCAACAAAATTCTACTACCCTAAAATGGGAATTGGTAGAATACCAGAAAGAATGTGTGAGGAGGCATGTAAAAATGGTGCTACACTACATTTGAATACAAAAGTGAAAGAAATTGTATTTGAAGAAAATAAGGCTAAAGGAGTGGTATTGATAGAAAACGGGACTACAAAATATTTCTCTGCTGATTATATTATCTCAAGTATACCCCTGCCTGATATGGTAAAGATGATTAGACCAGAAGTAAGTACGGAATACATTGAAGTTGTTAATTCAATGAAATATCGTGGGATAAGATTTATGAATCTTTGCATTAATAAAGAGAAAATATCGGATAATACATGGATTTACATTCCAGAAGAGGAGTTTTTATTCTTTAGAATACAAGAAACAAAAAATTGGAGTCCATATCATGTTCCAAGTGGCAAAACAGCTTTGATATTAGAAATAGCTTGTAATGAAGGAGACGCAACATGGAATAATACAGAGTATTTGACTTATAAACGATGTGTTGAAGACCTTAAAAAGTTAGGATTTGATGTTGAATATCAGGTAAAAGATTACTTCTCTACAAGGATAAAACATGCATACCCTATTTATGACCTTAACTATCGAGAAAAGCTCTCTAAGATATATTCTCTTTTAGCCAAATTAGATAATTTCATCCCATGTGGTCGCCAGGCACTCTATCGATACAATAATATGGACCATTCAATAGAAATGGGTATTGTCGCTTCAAATCATATCTTAAAAGGATTGCCTAAATACGAGATATTTAAAATAGCCTCTGAAGCAGTGCCATTTGAAACAGACGAAAAACAGGCTTAACAAGTAAATGTGTAAATACATCTTCTCAACTTCTTTCGTGCGTGAAGGGAGAAGAGGTTGGGAAGATGGGAGGATGGGAGGATGGGAGGATGGG
>JBFMDD010000227.1:0-16657 GCA_040754115.1 bacterium | reverse complement strand
GGTTTTAGTGGGATGCGAATTAGCGACCACGAAGGAGTGCATAAATTTGCACAAGTTAATGGTTCTTTAAAGCCGAGCATAGAAGGGACAGATATTGATTGGAAAGATTGGCAAAAAAGAGGATATGCCTATCTGGGAGTAAATACAGATAGAGACTATATAGTAGGAGTAGGTTACTATCTATTGGTAGGAAAAGTTGGTGTTCAGGCTGGAAACTACTACGAAAAGGCAATTGACAAAGATTATTTTTGTGTAGGGTTATACGCAGATGCAAGTATTTTGCGTAAATTCTGGGAAGTTATAAAGCCTTTAATTGATACATATAGTAATATTACAAAGTAAAAGAGGGAAGCAGTCTGGTCAGACTTCCTTATTTTACCCATTCCTTTATTAATGGCTGGGCTGCTTCTATGGAGGAGTGAAAAATGGCACAATGTATTGTCTGTGGTAAAGAATTATCACCAGAGGAAATAGCGCTAACTATTCAAGAAGGTATTCTTTGCCAAAAATGTTATGAAGAGAGAGAAGAGCTATGGTCTCACTGGCGATAAAGGGGGTAATGTAAAATGAATTGTGGGTGGCGTTGCTGGGTATTACTGATAATAATTATAAGTATGATTATTCTTGGGATATGTGAGTGTAATGCTGAGACATGTCCAGGAACATCTTATATAGGTACAGGAATAAGCGAAGAGATAATTCCTTTTGTAAAATTAGAAGCAGTTCATCCAGTACATTATTTTTTATCACAAGTTTTTGTTTATTTTTCTTTTCCAACAGCAATATTAAATTTTGAGGGGGAAGGAGGAATAGGGGCAAGCTTTGGCATAGGTCATGGGGATGAGATAAAAGTAGGGATAGAAGTAGGAACTTATGCGATTATTGGTAATGGCAATGATAAAGATTATAGGAATTATCTTGCATTTTTATGCAGGATGAAAATAGGAAAAAAGTAGAAGTCAACTATCGCCAGCTAAAGCAGTCAGTCACCTTGCCGTAATTTTTATGGAAAAAGCAGAAATAGAAAAGGAATTAGCAATAATAAATCAAACATTAAATGGACTTGAAGTAAAAATTGAGGACATAAGAATAGCTTTAAGAGGACTAATTGAGGATACTAAAAGTTTGAATTTAAAGTTTGTATTAGTTGAAAATACTGTTAAAACTTGGGAAAAGTTAAATTTACCTCAAGCAGTGGATGATTTGAATAATCTTAAAAAACTGGGAGTTTTTAAGGTTGTTAATAGCTATAATATAATTCTTTGTGCAGTAGGTGCACTTGTAGTAAGTATGTTAGGAGTAGTGATAAATGCGATTATTAAATACCTTCGTTAGTTTAATTTTAATAAAATGTAGGAATTTATTAAGATTAAGATGAAAAACAATTTTGACAAAGCATTACAATTTACTTTAATATGGGAGGGTGAATGTAGTAATGACTCGTTAGACCCAGGTGGTCTAACGGTATATGGTATAAGTGCTCGCTATCATCCTCAACAAGTTAAAAAAATGTATGATTTATATATAAATGGTGAAAAAGAAGCCGCAAAAGATTTAGCGGAAGCAATATATAAACAAAATTATTGGGATGCTTGTGATTGTGATAATCTACCTAATAAGGTAGATATAGCAATTTTTGACACTGCGGTAAATTTAGGAATAAATAAGGCTAAAGAATTTTTAAATTTAAGTAAATCAATTGACGATATATTGTTTAACAGAATAGCATATTATTGTGAAAAAGTAAAAGAAAATCCTATGAAAATTAAATTTTTGAGAGGGTGGATTAATCGTGTAATAGCATTGAGAAAATTAATAAAAGAGCGTTAGCTAAAAAGATGGGTATCGAAGAAGGTAATATTTTAGCATGGGGCAGAAGTGCTTCTGATAGAGGATTGAAATGTTTGACCAAAGAAAGGCATATCTACTATCCCAAATATGTGCAATGGCATATAGTAATGAGCCTGAAGTTTCTCCTGAAGTTTATGAGGCATTAGGGACCAGATTAGACATTTACTCAATGTCAGTGAAGGATACACAGGCATTAGGTATTGCTAATAGCACAGAATTAATAATAGCATTCAGAGGCACAGAACCATATTGTATCAATGATTGGCTTACAGATATTAATATTAAGCGAAAGAAAGGAATACACAAAGGCTTTCTTAAAGCATATCAAGATATAGAAAGAGACATTAGGACTATTGTAAAAGATAATTTATCTAAAGATATTTATATTACCGGACATTCTTTAGGTGGAGCTTTAACGAGCATTTGTGCTTTAGAATTTGGACTATCTTATCCAATAGTAGGCATCTATACCTTTGGAGCACCAAGATGTTTAAATAAAAAACAGGTAAAAATATATAATAGTTTTTTTAAAGATATATCGTATCGTCTGGTAAATAACTGTGATATTGTTACTCGTATTCCTACACGGGTAAGTGGTTACCACCACACGGCACAATTAGTTTATATTGACAATAATGGTAAATTGCATTATGGGGATTCTGCCTATAATCTCTGGCAGACTTTTTGGGATAGAGTAGAAGGACGATTGGAAAGCTTAGCTCACTTGAGATTAGCGGATGGTATTGACGACCACGCTATAGCTAATTATATCAAGTTATTAAAATTGCAGGAGTAGGAAGGAGGATAAAATGGCAACAAAATCTGTAAGGTGGTGGTAGAGGAAAAGGAGGAAACCGATGAACTACCCAAACTAAACAAAGTTTGGATTGGGGACTTCTTGTTTGAAATTTAGGAGATTTGTCGTGAAATGCCAATTGTAGAAAAGAATTTAGGAAAATATTTAGCAAAAGATGTTGCAAAACAGTTATCTGTAGTGCAGTATCCATTTGGAATAGAAGCAAAAACTTTTGCTTCTATTTTTATTTTAGAGGACTTTAAGATAACTAAAGTAGTTGCAAGTGTAGTAAATATTTCTACTACACAAACTTCTTTTAGTGTAGTTATCCCTGGAGATACTATAACCGTTACTATTATTGCAGGGGAAAATAATAGCGATATTTGGAGTGGAGAAAAAATAATAACTGCTGGGAATAATATGTCTTGCAAGATAAATGGCGATGGAACTGGAAGCTTTCTGACTATGGTAATTGAAGGAGAATGGATATAAATGGAAACTTTAACTTTAACAAATTTTGGGGGAATTAATACAAAAATACCTGAAGCTGAGCTATCAACAGATCCTGTGGAAAGTCCAAACTTGAATAATGTGGTAATGGAGCAGGGGATGATATTCAGCCGACCGCCACAAGATACACATTATGATTTTGGTAGTGGTGAGATAAAGACTTTCTTTACAGGCAAGATAGGAACGGTAAATTATGAATTATTACAAATAGGCACGGTTATTAAGAAAAAGGTTAGTGGGCTACCAGAAGGACAATGGTGGAATCCTGATTGGAATAAAGTTAGGGATATTACTGTAACTAATTCTACTACTAATAATTTTACAGATTGTATATTTGAATTAATTTTGCCTACAGGATTTGATTATACGAACATCAAGACGAATGGTGAAGATTTACGATTTGTGCTTTTTGAAGATAGTAGTTGGAAAGTGTTATCTTATTTTATTAAGCAATGGGCAAAAAATGTGCCTCAGAGTTCTTTGACAGCAAATATTGATGGTACTGTTACGAGTATTCCTGCAAATACTACAGGGTATCCTGATAGTGGAGTGATAAAAATAGAAAATGAGAAAATTTGGTATGGAAGTAAAACAGATACACAATTTCAAAATTGTATTAGAGGTTATGAGGAAACAACAGCAGTAGCACATAGTCTAAATGCATCTATAGGAATGGAAAGTTATATTCGAATCAAACTTTCTTCAATAAATACTCAACAGACAAAAATAGTGCAGATGTATTATAATAATGCTAATGCCACAGGAATGTCAGATGAACAAAGCGTAGCAACAATTTATAAAACATTTGATACTCAATCTGAACTTGCTGATTTTACTTTAACTCAACCTGCTATAACGACATTAAGTATATATAATAATTGTGCTTCATTTTCCAAATCTATTACGGGAAAAATGGGTATAGCCTATTATAATAAACCTATTACCCAAAATACTTCTTTTGAAATAAAATTTCAAACAAAAATTTTTGGTGAAGGAGTTTGGGTAGTTTCAAATCTTGGTTTATTATCGGTTAATCGAGAAAAATATATAAATTTAACTTTTGATTATGACGGTTATTATAATTATTATTATGTTACATTAACCAAAAGAGATGGAAGCACTGTTGAATTATATAGTCAAAATATATCTCTCCCTCAAACATCCGTATGGTATGATTTTAAACTAACAGGAAATTTAAAAACTAAAAAAATCTATGGAGAAGTATTACTAAATAATACAAAAATAAGTTATGGAATAGTTGATTTTCCTACTATGACAGAACCTTGTTATATTCCTTTTCTTGGAGATTTTGAAGGAGATGGTATAGGAGATGGACATTATTATCAAACAGGAACTTTACTACAAGTAGATAATTTTAAATATTTTCTTTTTGCTAATATAGATTATACTTTAGGTGGTGAACAAACAAAAGAAACAGAAAATACTTGGGTAGATTTATATACTACTGATGTTTCTTCAAAGCCATATCAAATATTGATGGCACTAAAAAAGTTTGTTTTTATCAATGAAGAAAAAGATGTTTTTACATGGGATGGAGCAACAACAGTTGCTCTACCTGGTAATAAAAGGGCTAAATTTGGACTTTGGCATAAAAATAGACTCTGGTTGTTTAACTTTCCCGAATTAAATGAAGGAAGTATGTTATGGTATTCTAATATTAACAAATTTATGGATACTGCCGATTGGCAAACAAATAGCGTTGACAATAAAGAGTATATTGCCAGAGATGATGGATTTGAAATTACTGGCGTGGGAATAATGTCAGATAGTATTGCTATATTTAAAGAGAATGCAATATATTTATTATATGGAGATATTCCGAATATTTATATAAAGAAATTAAATATAGATGTAGGTTGCTTAGCAAGTAGAAGTATAGCAGATTGGGAAAATGGCGTTTTTTTTCTGTCAAAAATAGGAATACATTTTATCAGAGGAACAGTAGCTGAAACACCAGTAATTTTTACTGTAGATAATATTCAATCAGATAATTTAGCAACAAAGATAATATCTATATTTAATAATCTCAATCAAGATTATCTTAAATATGCTATAAGTGCAGGTTGGAATGATAGATATTATATAACTGTGCCTACTTATGGCTCAATAGTAAATACTGTTATTTTAACCCTTGACTATAAAGCAGGTTGGTGGTCTTATTGGATACCTGAAGAACCTATAACTTCAATGTATGTAGAGCCTGTAAGCAATATATTTTATCTCGGCACTACACAAGGTAAATTAAAAATACAGCAAAAAGAAGGTTTAACTACTCCTAATCATTATGAGACAGGATTTATGGACTTAAAGATACCTAATGTTAGAAAGAGATTACGGCAGTTAGAGGTGTTATTTACAGGAGAAATGAATTTGAGTGTAAAAAATGAATTAGAACAGATAAATCAATGGACATTATCTAATGGAAATGTTTTAAGTAAAAAGAAGATTCCATTGTTGATGCAAGGTAAATGGTTCAAGCTAAATTTTGATAATTTAACTAAAAACTTGCATTCAGTTACTTTGTATTATGATTATTTGAGGACTTAGTCAAAATTTGTGATTTAAGGCACTATTTTTTAAAAGATATAGTTTGATATGCCTAACATCAAAATCGTTTAACCTGGATTAAATTTGGGGGTGATTTTAATGCCATTTAAAAGCAAGCGACAAGCAAGATGGATGTTTTGGGCTGAGAAACAAGGAAGGTTACCTAAAGGCACAGCAAGAAGATGGGCACACGAAACACCATCTATAAAAAGGTTACCAGAAAAGAAACGGGAGATTAAATCTAAACGAAATAGGAGGAAATAGAAAAATGTCAACATTAGCACAAAGAAGATCAGCTCGAAGAGCTTATCAAAAAGCAGGAGCAACATCAAGACCAGGAGAAGGAAAAAGATTTAAAGCATTAGCTAAAGCTGCCAGACTAGGTGGAGCAAGGAATCCTGAAGCAGTTGCTGCCGCAATCGGTAGAAAAAAATATGGACAACGCCAAATGACCCGTTGGGCAGTTGCTGGCAAAAAAAGAGCAAAGAGGAGAAGATAAAATGGAAGATTGGGAAAGACAATTAAGACAACAATATGCTCAACAACAATTAGCAGCATTAGAAAGTGCAGTAGGAAGAGGTTTGTCTCCTGAAGGTGGATTTGTATTACAGAGAAGAAAGAAATTGACTGAAGAAGAAGGAAAAAAGATTGAGGAGTTAAAAAAAGCAATATTGCAACAACAATTGCTTTTGCAACAACAAGGATATGATACAAGCAAATTAACAGGGACGGATTATCTCCAGATGTTACCTTCTGCAATTTCTGCAGGAGAGACTTTATGGAAAGGAACAAAGTGGTTAGGTGGATTAAGTAAAAAATTAGGTTTATCTCATTTTGGATTACCTTTATTATTAGGAGGATTACTATTTAAGAAACCACTTAAACGATTATTTAAGAAAATTTTTTAAAGAGGTAGGTGAAAATTATGGCTGATTATAATGATTTATTAAATGCTTATGCGCAATATATTCAAAGAGAAGAAGCTCGATTAGCCAAAAGGCGACCTGAATTATATGAAGAAGTTGCAGGTGACTTAGCGTCAAGAGAATTATTAGGTGGTGGCACACATATTAGAGGACTCGGTGCAGTTCAAAAAGCACACGAAGATTATCTGGCAGAATTGCAGGCGAAAAAATTAGATATGCAAACTCGTATTATAGAAGCACAAATAGAAAAAGAACAGAGAGAAAGAGAGGCTAAAAAAGCAAGAAAATTGCAGTATATACTACAAGGAGCAACATTATTAACTACTCCCTGGAAATATACTAAAGAAGGATTACCTGAAAAAACGGTAGGGGGTAGTATATTAGAGTGGTTAATAAAGAAAAAACCTACAACAAAGGCTTATGAACAAAGAAGTCTTTTAGAAAAAGGTATAGATTTTAATAAATTGATGGGCTTCCCCAGACCTAAACTTGGACAGGGGTCAACAGGATTAGGATTTGGGAATGTTGCTAAGCAATTGAAAATTCCTCAATTATGGGAATAGGAGATAAAGATGGCAATAGAAACTGCAGGTTTAAAAACATCAGATTATATTATATCTGGGCTATTAGCAGGATTGTCTAATATTGCTCAAAATAAAGCTACAGCAGCACAATTATCGAGAGAAAGAGAAGCAAAGCGAAAAGCAGCAGAATGGGAAATAATAAAAGCATATATTTCTAAAGGTGGTACTCCATCCCAAGAGATTATTCAAGAAATATTTCCTAATGCATTGGAAGAAACCGTAAATATTTTAACTACTCCTATACCTACATCGAAAGAACCTAAAGTAAATTTAAAATCTCCTCCAGAAACTCCACAACAACCTAACTTAGGTTTTGAAGTTGTTTCAGACCCAATAACAGGTAAATTGCATACGGTTCTTGTTGACAAAAATACAGGAAAGCCTTTGGAAAACAAATTCTTAACGAAAGAACCTACTCCAAAAAACGAACCTACTCCAAAAGTGCCACCTAAATTACCTGCAAAAGTTCATTCACAAATAGAAGAAAAATTGTCTCATCTAGAATTGTATTTAGAGAGGTCTTTAAAGGACATTAAAAAATTGTCAGATGAAGAACAAGACTATGCACGAAAATTACGAAATGAATTTGCTAAAATACCTGAAAAAGAGATTGAAACTATATATGTTAATTATCCTAACCTTCAAAGAAAAATTAGAGATGCACAACAAAAGATACGTGCTTGGCGAAAAAAGTATAACATACCTATAATACAAGTTACTCCAGAAGGAAAAAAAGAGAAATCAAAACAACAGGGAAAAGCATCCTCACCATCAGTTACTTATAATCCATATTCTGAATTAGATGTAATTCCCAAAAAAGGAAAATAAAAATGGCTAATAGAAGAGATATATTAAAAGTAGGTAAAAAAGCCTATCAAATGTTTCAACAAAATTACTCTAAAGAACAAATAGATAATTATGTTCGTAGCGAGGGATATAATCCTGATACATTTGTTGAAACACATAATCGGGTAAAAGAATTTCGAAGAAAGAGTCATCCTGAAGAAATTAAAAATATTATACCACCTATAATTCGAGGATTAGGAGCAGGATTTTCATTAGGCATATTACCTGGAATAGCAGAAACAAAATTTGGTAAAGAACGAGGATTGCCAGAAATCTTTACTAAACCTTTCACTCCTAAAGTGCCTGTTGGTGCTCAAGCAGTAGAACCTCTTGTAGAATTTGGAGCATTCGGACTAACAGGAGGATCAATAGAAAAATTAGCTAAATTAGGTTTTACGAAAATATTCCCGAAAATAGGAACATTACCACAGGCAGCTAAAGAGGCTATTGCAACAGCTGGACAGGCAGGGCTCTGGGGTAGCGTTGGAGCTATTGATGAAGCAATAAGGCAAATAGCTGAAGGAAAGTTTGACCCTAAAAAGATAGTAGAAACTGGAGTGACCTACTCTGCTATTGCCGGCGGATTGCGTGGATTATTCGGAGCAAGAAAGTTAGAGAAAATACGGCAAATACATAAGCAACAACAGGCTAAAGCAAAAGTAGAAGAAAAACCAGTAAGAGTAGAAAAAGAACCTACTGAATATATACCAACTATATTGAGAAAAGCAAAGTCAGCAGAAAAAGATAAACAATTATGGCAGAAGGTTCAAGAGTCAATTTTAGCAAGAGAACAAGCAAAAGAAGCAGAAGCTAAAAGATTACGGCAAGAAGCAAAAGAAGCAGTTTTAGCAAGAGAACAAGCAAAAGAAGCAGAAAGACAAAAAAGAATAGAATCTTTTCAAAGATTAACAGGAATAAAACTTACTCCATCATTATTAAAAAAAAAAATAGAACCTACAGGAAAACTTAAAGCAATAAAAGAAGAACCAGCAGTAGTAAAAAATGCAATTATTAAAGAAGAGAAAATTGCACCACCCAAAGAAATGCCTGAAGAAAAATTTATAGAAACTCCTCCAGAAAAACCCAAAGTAACAATAGAAAAATCATTAAAAGTACCCCTTCAAAACATGGGCAAATTAACACAAGCTTATGATAATAAAAATACTCCTTATGATATGTATTATGAAGTTATAGAAAGTAAAGACCTTATTCCTTCTCATACAAAAGACCTTAAGATTAATCCTAAATATCCACAAAATTTACAACCACGAGATAGAGAACGAAAAGCACTACAGCTACAAGTTAATACTTTAAGTCAGAAACTTAATCCTGAATTATTATTAACGGATACTAAAACATTACAGACAGGTATACCAATCATAGGAAAAGCAGATAATATTGTTGAAAGCGGTAATGCAAGAATAATAGCATTATTAACATCGCCTAAATATCCTGAATATCAAAAGATGTTAATAGATAAAGCTGGTGAATTTGGTATTGATGCTGATATTGTTAAGGGAATGAAAAAACCTGTTTTAGTTAGACGAAGATTAACTGATGTTAATAGAGAAGAATTTACACGCATAGCAAATATATCAGAAGTAGCACAACTAAGTCCTACTGAATTAGCTGAATATGATGCAAATAGGTTACCTGATAATGTTTTTGATTTCTTTATCCAGCCAGAAACTATGAGTCCACAAGAAGCTTTATCAAGTCCACAAAACAAACAATTTCTACAAATGTTTTTCAAAGATTTATCTCCTGCTGAATATACTACTATAGTTGATGCTCACGGTCATTTAAACAAAGTGGGACAAGATAGAGTTATAAATGCCCTATTAACTAAAACTTTTGGGAAAAATCAAGTGATTAACTATTTAATCGAAAGCACAGAAAATAACATTAAGAATATAGGTAATGGAATAATTGGTAGTTTAGGTAACTTACAAAAGATGGAGAGTTTAATTAGGAATAATTTACGATTACCACAATATTCAATCAAAGATGATATTTTGCAAACAACACGAGTATTACAACGATTACGAACAGAAGGGATAAAAATAGACACTTATTTAAAACAGGAATCTTTATGGGAAAGAGAATTAACGCCATTTCAAGAAGAATTATTACAAGAATTATACAATCGAGGGAAGAGTGCAAAGCAAGTTAAGGAGTTAATAGAAAACTATACTCAAAAAGTTATAAATATGCCAAATTTAAATCAAATGCGATTATTTCCTACAGAAAAGATATTAACCAAAGAAGAATTATTGTCTAAGACATTAGAAAAACCACAAATGGGTTTATTCCCCACCGAAGAAAAAGTTACACCACTTACGGCGCAAGAACCAGTTCCACCAGGACGAATAGGAACATTAAAAGAGAAGGGTTTTACTGATGAGCAGATTGAGAGAATGACGCAAGCAACTAAAGATAGAATAATAGCAGAAGATTTGAAACCAGAGCAGGTGAATATATTATCAACTGGGGAATTGAAAGTGATACCCAAAATAGAAATGGTAACAGAGACAAAAGTTAAAGAAATGCCAGCAGGAGAGATTAAGCCAGCAGAAACACCAGAAGAATTATTACAAGAAGCAAGGAAATATAAGAGTGCGGAGGAGTTTATAAAGGCACAACCGAAAGTTTATCACGGAACTTATAAAGATTTTGAGGAATTTGATATTACTAGACAAAGATTGCCAAATCCAAAAGAAGAAAATATAGGATTTTTCTTTACTACTTCTAAAGAAGGGGCTCAAAAATATGCCAATTTCGCTGCTTGGGATGCTACTAAAAAAGTTACAGAAAAAGGGATTATAAAAGAAGTAGTCTTAAATATTAAAAATCCGATAGTAATTCAGGCGACAAAAGATGATATTAGCTCAATAAGTAATGCTACACTTAATAAAGTAAAAAAAATAAAAAATGAAGGTATAAATGATGCTGTGGTTATTAGAGGTTCAGGAGAAGGAGGAACAGGTTTTGATAAACCAGATATATATATTATATTTGACAAAAATAAAATTAAAACCAAATCCCAACTTACCGACATCTGGAATAAGGCACATAAAGTAGAACCTGTAACAAAAGAAATCTGGCAGATGACAAGGGAAGAATGGCGATTAGATGCATTAAAAAAATTTAAAGAGAAACTTAATCACATTAAAGCAATGAGTAATGAACAATATGCTCAACAACATAGAGGAGCATCACGAATGGCTGATATGCATATTTTTGAAGACATGACAATTCCTTCTTTGGAGGCTGGAGGAAAAATTAAATATAAAGTGCAAGGAATTGTTGCAGGGAAACGAGCCATAAGAACTTATGATTATGATTTTATGACTGTTCACCAAAATGAAGTAAAGCAAGCTCTTGCTGAAGGCAAGCCTGTGCCACCTGAAGTATTAAAAGACTATCCTGATTTAGTTGCAAAACCTAAAGGTAAATATATTCCCAAAGTTCCAGAAACAAAACCACCAGAACCTACTGACCCTGTTATCGCTTATTTTACCGAACAAGCAAAGAGAATGCCTAAAACATCTAAAAAAATAGATGAGAATGCTAGAGAATTTGAAAATGCAATGAGTGGGTTAAAAGTTACAAAAGATGGCATAACCTTTACATCAGGTGACCTCATAGCAAAAACAGGGAAATCTCTACAAGAATTTTATAAAGATGTTATGCAAGCAGAAAAAGCAAAATTACCAGTAATTTTACAACCGCAACCTTTAAGAAGATTTCATATAGAAGAAGATACTAAAATAGTAAATGCTGTAGGAAGAGAAATTATTCTTCCTAAAGGAGAAGAATATAGCGTTATACCTCTTATAGATGCTAAAGGAAATGTTGTTCCCAACAAAGTTAGACTTCAAGATGGCAAACAAGTAATAGTTTATGAAGGCGAATTAAGTAAGATTAAAGGTAAAGAATTAGGAGAATTAGGAGAACAGCCGAGAGCAGGGGGAATGATTCACCCGCCTACATTTGAAGATACGCCCATTGGACGAGATTCTAATATACCAACCAGAGAAGAACCTGTAGAAGTTTTACCAGAAAAAATTAAATTGGAAAAATCTACTAATGAATTGATGCAACGAACTCGATTACAAAAGAATATGACACCAGATATATCTGAGCCAGTATTGAATAATGTTGTAGAACAAGTTAAAAAAGTATCCCCTGATATAGAAAAAGAACCAGGTATAGCAAACATCAAATATGAAATTTCAGAAGAAGATTTAATGGAGGCATTACCCGTCTGGCGAAGAGTTAAAGGAGTAGGGAGAGAAAAATTAAAATCTATTGGACGAGCAATAAGAGGGATAGATATAGTGCATACATATTTACGCAAACATCCTGATAGTCAACCTTTAATTTCAGAAATAAATCAGGCAGAGAGAAGATTATTAGCAGATGAGCATTATCTTCATTTAAGAGCGATTGGAGCTAAAAAGATAAAGAAAGCAAATAAAAAGATTTTAGCCCAATTAGGATTTCAAGCAGATAGAGACCTTGATGGTAATGCATTCTTACTAATTGACCAGGCTGTTAAAGAGGGAATTTTAACTAACGCAGAACAGGTCGCATATAGAGATAATTATGCAAAAATAATCAAATATGTTCGAGATTCTGCAATTGAAGAAATATTAGAATCTCATGTTGGAGTTAGAGCAAGAAGTAATGGTATAGTTCGATATGTGCGATATACTACAAAAAAAGGAGAATCAAAAGAAAGTTGGGTATCTGAAGGAAAATATATCGGATTAATAAAACAATATGGCACACCAGATGAAGAATTACCTATAGTGCGTGGTGCAGTGGAGACCTTAGATATTGCTGAAGAGGTTGTTTTAAAGTGGCGGGACCCAGAGACAGGAATAGAGCAGACTAAAACTGTTAGAGAAGTAGATTTTGAAACCGCAGTTCGGAAATGGATACCAAAACAATTACAAAAAATAATTGATGAAATATTACCATACAAGGAACAAAATTATATGTTTCACAATAGACAGGAAGGTAATTATTGGGTAGAGGTATTTTTAGAAACAGGATTAGGAAACAAAAGAATATACTCAAATAGAGTGCCAAATGAAGCATGGGCAAGACATGTAGAAACATTAGCACAACAAAAATTACCTGAGATATTAGCAGAACAAGGAATTCCTGATGCAAAAATAACCACAGAGATAAAACCACATACTAAAAGGATGAACTATTTCCCACCATTCGGGCAGATGGCAGATGTTGAATGGTGGTTAAGGTCAAGAAATATTGACCCAACAACTGGTGATGGATTGAAGATAGTCGAAGGCTATCGTAGTATGTCAGGGTTATTTCGACATTTTATTCATAGTAATAATTTACCCGGTTACAAGGAAAATTGGGATGCAGTAGTAGATGCTGGAGTAGCAAGTGCATTAGCAGCCGCAAGACGCAAGTTTAGAATAAGAATGAAAGAATTAAAATCAATGGCACAAAATATTACTGACCCTGAAAGAAGAAATATAGCTTTAACTTATTTAGACGATTTAGCAATGGCAGAAGAAGGAAGTCCTGTATTAGATGCACTAAGAAACATAGGGTATTTTTGGACATTAGCCGGTAAACCATTTTTTATTGCACAAAATTTATTTGAACCAATTTTTGGAAGAATGCGAGTAAATACTGCACGATTAAATAATCCGTTGACTTTTGACCGACCTTTAAATAGAGAATATACCGCATTAGTTAAGAAAGCAAAAGCAGAGGGATTATTTGCACCAATGTATATGGAAGAAATTTTACAAGGCAGTAAGTTAGCCAAGTATGAAATACTATCTCGACTATCTGAAACTCATAGTTCACGAAAGGTATATGAAATAGGGCTAAAGATAGCACGAGACCAGAATTTACACGGAGCAAAAGCAGAAAGAGTTGCAACAGACTTTCTGCTTGGTGAAGGGAAACCATATTACAAGCAACCCAATTTTGTTATTGCAATGCAAGGACATGGCGGGTTAAAATCTCGTAAATATGGTTCTATGTTTTTAAGATGGCCCCTGCATTGGATAAGTGAATTTGCACATGCAGAATTAGGTGCAAAAGGACAGATAGCTTTATTATGGGCATTAGGATTAGGCATAGGTAGTATTCCTGTTGTAGGTAGAAGATTGTTGTATGAAACGGGACTTATCGACTATCAAAAAGACCCACGAGAAGGAATGACAATAAAAGAGAAATTTTTAACTGATGGATTTATAGGAATGCTTGGTTGTTCTTCGAGAGCATTTGTACCTTTTTTTCCGAAAGGACAACCTATATATAGACAAGAATCACCTTTAGTTGAAGGTATAACTACTGCTATGGAAACTATAGGACAAGTAGGGAATCCCTGGATTGGACTTGGTATAATAGGGAATAATTTTTTAATGATGGAGAGAGATTCACATCGTTACGGTCCTGCTATAGGTATATTAGGTCATCTACCATTAGCAGGAGCACAATATCCTACTCTTGGAATTGCCAAAGTAATACAAGGAACAAAAACAGGACGAAAGAAGGTAGAAGTTATCTATGAGCCAGAAACTTTACCTGCTATCTTAATTACAGCTGCAGGAGGCACACCTGTAGAGTTAGGCGAATATTATGAGCGAAAGAAATTTAAGCCGTGGTTTAGAAAAGAATTACCTGCTATTTTGAAGCTGGATTTAACACCAGATTTAACACCGGATTTAACACCAGATTTAACGCCGTAAAATTCTTCACTTTTCTAAAAATTAAAAAAAATTAAAAAAAAATTAAATTTTTTTTAAAAAATACTTGACAAATTATTAATAATTTATTATAATATAACTAAGATGAGAATAATAAAACATATTATTAATTTATTCTCTGCTATATTCTATGTTATATTAGGAGCTATTATTTTTATTTCTTTATTTTTTCTTTATATGTCTTTTCTTTATTTATCTTCTTATATAGTAGCAGGACTATGTGGAGTTGTTTTGTGGATTGTTATACTATATATAATAATCTGTGCACCTATTATTAAAATCTATCAGTTTATACAAAAGAAAAGGGGATGAATGTTTTGGAATATATAAAATTGGAGTTGTTTTTTTGTATTTGGATTATTATACTATATACAATAAGGAAACTCTTCTATGCGTCTATAATTCGAATTTATCAGTTTATACAAAGGTGGAAAAATGAGAGCAAGTATTGAAATTAAAAAAGAAATTTGGGAGAGATTTAAAAAAATCTGTAAATCACAAGGAGTCCTATTGACGATAGGATTCCAACAAGCTATAATAGACTGGATAAAATCAAGAAAATCAAATAAAGAAGGTTAAAAAAATTCGTGAAAGAATTAGAGTTAATTACAAGTATCCCAGAACCTACAAAAAGACAAAAGAAAGAATTAAAAAAATATGCAGAGAAGAAATTAGAAGAGGAAGAAAAAGCTAAACTTCATCCTGATTATGCTCGGATGACTCCTGATGTTCAAAAATGGATGAAATGGTTGGAAGAATATAGGAAAGCTCGGCGATTATCCTATAATGAACTCGCAATTGAGTCGGGAATTCCTATTGCAACCTTAACAACCTGGTTTCAAGGAAAAGCTATTCCCAATAAAATGGGGATAGAAAATATCAAAAAATATAGAGAAAAAACAGACATTAGACAAAAGGAATGGATATTAAAGAAGATACCCGATACTTTTAAGGTTGGGGAAAGGGTTAAGGTAATTGACCCAAAATGTGCTTTTTCAAAAAAGGTGGGCATAGTTGTTATTAACGAGGAATTGTTAGAGGGAAGAATCTTATGTATAAATATAGGAAAAAATCTATGTTATATCACAGATGACCCTACTAACCTTAAGAAAATTTAGTCAAGAAGAAAAAAATTTAAAAAACATAAAAATTTTTCTTGACAAATGTAAGCATATATGATATACTGTAAAAATAGATGGGAGGGGTAAAATGGCAAGACCATTAAGATTAAAAAAATTCTTGAGTATTGCTGACGCACTAAAATTATTACCAATCTCCAGAGCTACTTTTTATAGGTGGCTTAAAGATGGAAGATTTGGTAAATTAGTAAGTATAGACATACAGGGAAAATTTTATTTTATTCGCAAAAAAGATATTCCTGCATTAAAAAAACTTATTACAAAAGGAGAATAAAAAGGATGAAGGAAAGAGATTTAAATAAAGTAATTTCAGAAAATCATAATTTTTATTTAAAACAACTTCCGATAATATATCTTATGCTCATTTGTTATCATAAATTATCATTCATTGCAAGACCTAAACGGGTATAATTACCTGTTTAGGTCTTTTTGTTTTTTAAGGAGGATAAAAGATGGATATTGATTGTAAATATTTTTCGGGATGTTCTGCGCCATTTTGCCCAAAAGAAGAAGATAAAAAATTAAAAAGTAGCCTTTGGTATCCTAATGAAGAAATTTGTAAAGTAAGAGACTATAAACAATTAATTTGGATTCGTAACCAGAAAAAGATAAAAAAGGTTACAAAAGGTAATTTTGAAATAGGTTACTTCACGATTGAAATGTTAGATAGACGATT
>JBFMDD010000226.1:0-9321 GCA_040754115.1 bacterium | reverse complement strand
TCTTATAATTCCCCATTTGGTAGCCCTCCTTTTTTTATTGTTGCTACCATTTATATCGACAAAATTACGCTTTTCTTTAACTTCTTATCCCATCATTATTGATAATTCCCAACCGCACAGGTCGAAAAATTTCCTCTTTTAATATTTTGGATATTATTACTCTTTTTTACTTTCTTTTTCCTCTTTGCCATTTTTGAACACCTCTATTTAGTTGTAAGCGTTCATGTGTGTAAGAAAAGGAATTCATTCAATTTACAGAGTTACTTTCAAACACCACCAAAAATTCACTCTTCAACACTCCTTACCATGACTTTTATGTGAACAAACTTTTGCACGAAGCCATAGATACACATAGATGAACAAAGATTAATAGGATGAATTTATCCGTGATTATCCGGGTTCCGGTGTGACTATAAATAAATAATTTCTGGCAAAACTTAGGTGACAATTTCTTCAAATACCTGGTATAGATATTTTAGTTGCTCCCAGGTTAATCCGTAAGTGGACATTTTGAACCATTGGGTTTGCCCAGGCTTTAGCCCTGTGATACCGCGCTTTTCAAGTTCATCATACAAGAAGTACCCTCTTTTACGATGTCTTTTGCCAATTTCATAAAGGATAGGTGTGTTGAATCGAATTAAATCATGCTGTGTAGGTTTAATTCCAATCTGCTCAATTTCGCCAAGAGACTCCATCTTTTCTACAAACCATTTTGCTTTTTCTACCTCTTCTTGCCAATTTTGAATTCGTTGCTTCACCTCTGGCAATGCAGTTATAAGGCATGCAATAGTAGCAGAGCGTGCAGTACAACCTAATAATTCCACCTCTTTATTTGTATGTTTTTTAGATATTCTAAATATTCTATCTGCCCATTTGTCAGTTGTTGCCACAATACCGAGTGGTCCTGGCACACCAAAACCTTTATGACATGAGGAAACAATAAAATCAGCTAAAAGCTCTTTCCCATTTATTGGCATTCTACCTGAAGTATATGCTGTATTTAGTAGAAATGGTACATTATACTCCTTACAAATATTGCCAATTTCTTTTGCTTGAGTTAGATTTCCATAATCTCCATCTACATGTGTAAGCAAGGCAAGTTTTGGGGGAGAGCCTGTCTCTTTTAATACCTGCTCAAATGTTTGTTGGTATGCCTGTGGTGTTATTTCGTATGCAGGATAGTTGGTATTGGGGACTTCATAGATTTTAGCCTGTGCACGCTCTGCTGATACATAGGTGGTATAATGTCGATTAGCGTCAAAGACAATTGCATCTTGAGGTGAGAGTAAGCTGTGCATAACCACAAATTTACCTTCTCGAGCACCAGTGGTAAATCGAGCCTCATCCATGCCTAAAAACTCAGCTAATTCTTTAGTTAAATCACAGATTGGTGGCTTTTCAATAAGGTGTAATACCCCTTTGCAATAATCACAAACAGAATATCCATCTACATACATTGAGGCAGTCATTCTTACTTTTGCACTCGTTATTCCACCTCTCTGCAAGGGATTAAGATTAATATATTCTTCTTCACGCATCCTGACTAATCGCATAATGACTCCTCTAACTCATTAAGTATGCTTTTAGCCTTTGATATTAGTTCTTTTGTCTCTTGTTTTTGTTTGGTATTGAGTAAATGAAGTGGGGCTGTTTTACGAAGTGTATCTCGTAATTCCTCCATTAATTCTATCACTTCAAATATCTTATCTACATTCTGTGTTTTATCTATTTTAGTTACCATAAATCCACTCCCTCACAAAAGTTGTCCTACAAATTTACCTTATACGGTGGTAGGGCAACTTTTGATTAATACCTATTATAATATACCAGAGAAATCATTTTTATTCAATAAAAATTTTACTTTGATTGGATCAAAAATTATGTAGGAGATAAATGGTAAGCATTCAGATACTTTGGTATCTATGTGTGTCATCACCAATCTGCTCTTCTTCACTTCAGTCAGGCACCCAGACACCAAACCACCTGAACAGTTACAGTGAAATTATACCCTTCTCCTTTTTGGAGGTCGGCAACCATTATGTGGGATAGGAGTAACATCCTTAATTGATTTAATATCTAATCCAGCAGCCTGCAATGATCGAATAGCAGATTCTCTACCTAATCCTGGTCCTCTAACACAAACTGCTATCTCATTCATCCCTAATTCCATTGCCCTTTTAGCCGCTGTATCTGCAGCTACCTGGGAAGCAAAAGGTGTACCTTTCTTTGTCCCTTTAAAACCTACAGTACCACAACTTGCCCAGGTAAGAACATTACCATTCATATCAGTGATACTCACAATAGTATTATTAAATGTAGATTGAATATGTGCAATGCCTGATTTTACTATCCTTTTTTCCTTTTTTCGTCTCCCTCTTTTTTGACTGCTACCTTTAGCTTGTGGCATATTTTGACTCCTTTTTGGAACGATTCATTTTATTGTTTCCTATGATTTCTTGCAGAAATTGGAAATTAGAAATTAGGTTTTTAGTTCTCTCCCCAATTTCTAATTTCAAGTTTTAACTCCCTTTTCTAACCGCAAGCTTTCAAACAAAAGTGAACCGTCCCTCCTTTTTTTATTTTTTCTTCCTAACTACCCCAATAGTTTTTCGAGCCCCTCTTCGAGTTCTGGCATTAGTATGAGTGCGTTGTCCTCTAACTGGCAACCCTTTACGATGTCTAAGCCCTCGATAACTACCTATCTCCATCAATCTCTTTATATTTGTAGTTACTTCACGACGCAACTCTCCTTCAATTTTAAAATTATGCTCAATAACATTCCTCAGTCTGACAATTTCATCCTCAGTTAAATCTCTAACCCTCGTATCCGGATTAACATTAGCTATTTTAAGAATATTCTTTGAAGAAGATAGCCCTATTCCATATAGATAAGTTAAACCTATTTCTACCCGTTTATCTCTTGGTATATCAACTCCACTAATTCTTGCCAATATATTTCCTCCATTATAAGTAATCAGTATGTTCAGTGATCAGTAATCAGTCTCTACCTACTCTACAGACCACTGACGACTGAGTATACTAAACATACTATCTTCATCCTTGTCTTTGTTTATGTTTAGGGTTGGAACAAATGATCCTAATAATACCTCTGCGTTTAATTATTTTACATTTTTCACAAATTTTTTTAACTGATGATCTAACCTTCATCTCTTTCACCTTATCAACAACTTGTCCACTAAATTAACTTTCTCTACATGCTATCTTGTTTCTTTATTATTTTGTTGAGCGATAGATAATTCTTCCTCTTGATAAGTCATATAGTGATAATTCAACAGTTACCTTATCACCTGGTAAAATTCGAATAAAGTGCCTGCGCATCTTACCTGATATATAAGCTAATACTTTATGCCCATTTTCAAGCTCTACTCGAAACATAGTATTAGGTAATACTTCTGAGACTGTACCTTCTACTTTGATTGTTTCTTCCTTTGGCATAAAATACCTCTTTTCCAGTAAATAGTAATGAACAGTCCACTACTGCTTTGTCACATTAATTGTTAAATCTAACCACAGAGAACACAGAATTTAAGAAAATAAGAAGATGAGAAGATAAGAGGATAAGATTTTTAAATTTTGATTTCTCAATTTCTTATCCCTGCCTGTCGTCAGGACAGGAGGCTTCTCAACTTCTTAACATCTTCCTCCTCCGTGATCTCTGTGGTTTAATTCCTTTAATAATTTCTGTGACAAAGCACTACTTACTTTGTGAGTATTTCAGGCTCACCTTCAGTAATTAGAATAGTATGTTCAAAATGAGCAGAAAAACTTCTATCTCTTGTTACCACAGTCCAGCCATTATTTAATATATCTATTTCATAACCACCGATATTTATCATTGGTTCTATACATAAGATCATACCTGGTTTAAGGCGTGGGCCTTTACCTGGCTCACCAAAATTAGGGATTTGAGGTGCCTCATGTAAACTGCGTCCAATTCCATGTCCTGCATAATCGCGGGTTACAGTATATCCATAACATTGTGCATGAAATTGTATAGCGTGCGAAATATCCAATAATCTATTTGGAACTCTTGCTTTGGAAATACCTATTTTCAGAGCCTCTTTTGTTACTCTTACTAACTTTTCCACCTCCGCACTTATCTGTCCAATTGGAATAGTCAAAGCTGCATCTGCATAATAACTATCTAACACAACACCTAAATCTATTTTGAGAATATCCCCCTCTTTAAGTACACACTGTGCAGAAGGAACACCGTGAATAACTTCAAAGTTAACCGAGGTACAAATACTTCCCGGGAACCCATGATATCCTAAGAAGGCTGGTTTCCCATTCCTCTTAACAATCATTTTATGTGCTACTTCTTCTAAATATTTAGTTGTTATTCCTGGTTTAGTTATCTGTTCAAGATGTCGTAAAACATCTCTTACTATTCTGCCTGCACCTCTTATCTTTTCTATTTCTTGTTTAGATTTTAATATAATCATTGGACACTTTATTTAATTATTTTTTTCTAAAATATTCATTACTTTCTCAAAGATCAGAGGTATTTCTGCATCTGCATCTACATCTTTTAATATATTAATTTCCTTGTAATAATTAATCAAAGGAGCGGTTTGTTCTCTATAGACCTTTAATCGACGATTTATCACTTCCTCTTTATCATCATCTCGTTGATAAAGTTCTCCACCACACTTATCACACTTAAACTCCTCTTTTGGTGGTTGATAATAAATATGGAAATTATACCCACATGCTTTACATACCCTTCTACCAGACAATCTTCTAATCAATACCTCATCTTTTAGTTGAAAGTTTATGACTGCATCTACAGATATGTCCATATCTTTCATGGTAAAGGTCAGAGACTCTGCTTGTGCTATAGTTCTTGGAAATCCATCAAGAATAAAACCTGTTTTACAATCATCCTCTAACAATCGCTCTTTTATCAAGTTTACCACTATCTTATCTGGAACTAACTCACCTTTATCCATATATTGTTTAGCTAATACGCCTAATTCTGTTTGTTTTTTAACTGCATGGCGTAAAATATCACCCGTTGAGATTTGAGGGATTTTAAATTTCTCAGATACTAATTCTGCTTGTGTTCCTTTTCCAACTCCAGGGGGACCTAAGAATATTAACCGCATATTAAAATCTACCTCTAATTTTACCTTTTTTTAGAAATCCATCATAATGTCTCATTAGTAGATGAGACTCAATCTGTCTTACCGTATCTAAAGCTACTCCAACAACAATGAGAATAGAAGTACCCCCGAAATAAAAAGGAAGATGCATAACTCTAATAATCAGTGCTGGGAAAAAGTCAATCAATGCTAAAAATATAGCTCCTACGAATGTAATTCTTTTAAGTATACGCTCGATATAATCAGCGGTAGGTTTACCAGGGCGAATGCCAGGAATAAAACCACCATATTTACGCATATTATCGGCGACATCTGTTGGGTTAAATATCACCGCTATATAAAAGTAAGTAAAGAAAATGATAGCTGCCGCCATTAATATTTGGTATATAGCACCTCCTGGATTTAATTGGTTATACAAAAAAGTTAAAAACTCAACATTCTGACCCCAAAATGTAACGAAAGTAGAGGGCAATGCCAGGATAGAAGATGCAAAGATGATAGGAATAACCCCTGCCATATTCACCTGTAGAGGTAAATGAGTAGCCTGTCCACCATATACTTTGCGGCCAATAATTCGTTTAGAATATTGAACTGATATTTTGCGATGTCCTTGAATCATAATCACCACTGCCGCAGTAATCAAGATGCTAATAGCAATGATAAAAAGAATGATAAAAATACTCATCTCTCCTATTATCAACCGATGACTACTTTGTAAAATAGCGTTTGGTATTCTTGAAATAATACTTGTAAAGATGATTAATGAGCCTCCGTTACCTATGCCTCGGTCTGTAATTTGTTCTCCAAGCCACATCACAAAAGCAGTTCCTGCAGTCAAAGTAGTCACTGTCATCAGATGGAAGTTCAAACCCGGGATTAAAACAAAACCTCTACCATCTGGAGTTTGCATACTTTGAATCCAGATACTCATTCCTGTTGCCTGGATAATTCCTATTAGTAATGTTAGATACCTTGTATATTGAGTAATTTTCTTTTTGCCTACCTCCCCTTCTTTTGATAATCTCCCTAGGGAAGGTACCACTGGCTGTAATAAAGACATAATAATAGAGGCACTAATGTAAGGCATAATACCTAATGCAAAAATAGAAAACCGTTCAAATGCACCACCAGAAAATAGGTCTAATAATCCAACTATTGTACCTCTTGCTTGTTGAAAGAATGCACTTAATGCTGCTCCATCTACGCCAGGCGTAGGTATAGCTACCCCTAACCTATAAACTGCTAATAAGGCTATTGTAAATAGTATTCTTTTCCTTAATTCATAGACCTTAAACGGATTTAATACAGCGTCAAGTCCTTTCATTATCTAAACTCCTTTAAATTGTAGTTTGTTATTCGAACAACGATCTACGAATAACGAACTAGTGCTTTGTCACATTAATTATTAAATCTAACCACAGAGAACACAGCATTTAAGAAAATAAGAAGATGAGAAGATAAGAGGATGAGATTTTTAAATCTTGATTTCTCAATTTCTTATCCCTGCCTGTCGCCAGGACAGGCTTCTAAACTTCTTAACCTCTTCCTCCTCCGTGACCTTTGTGGTTTAATTCCTTTAATAATTTCTGTGACAAAGCACTAGTCATTCAACGGTTCAACCTTTCCGCCTGCAGCTTCTATTTTTTTAGCTGCTCCTTTGCTAACTGCATCTACTTTGACTATTAAAGGAATATTTATTTCCCCATCACCCAATATCTTCACACCATTTTTAATCTTTTTAACTAATCCTACCTGTCGCAAAATATTAGGGGTGACTTTAGAGCCATGTTCAAATCCGAAGGAAGCAAGTGTACCTACATTAACAGTAGCATATTCTTTCCTTCTTGGATTATTAAATCCTCGTTTAGGGATTCGTCGTTGTAGAGGCATCTGTCCTCCCTCAAAACCTACTCCTTTACCCCCTTTGCGAGCTAATTGTCCTTTAGTCCCTTTAGTAGAAGAGCACCCATGCCCTGAACCATGTCCTCTGCCTATTCTTTTAGGTTTTTTATGTGCACCTTCAGGTGCCTTTAATTGATTTAATCTCATCATACTTCCTCTACCTTAACTAAATAATCGATTTGTTTTACCATACCTCTTATTTGAAGATTGTCTGGTTTTATCACTGATTGATTTATTTTCCTCAAGCCCAATGCAGCTATTGTCCCACGATGTTTTGGTATTCTTCCAAATCTACTTTTGACCAATGTTACTTTTAATTTCTTTTCCATTTTTGCCTCTTATCATTTTTTGTATAAGCGTTTAGGTGTAAGTAAGGGAAAATATTAAAGAATTGTAACTATTTACCCAAATGAAGTGCAAGGTAATCGGGTAATCAGGTTACCGATTACCAGAGTTCCACTTCAGATGGCTAAAATGTTACAAAATAAATTTCTCCTTTTTCCTTCCTTACACCCTGACCGGTTACCATTTTTTATGCTAATGTGTTACGAAGTTCTAATCTTGCTATTAATAATTTTGTTCGCTTAAGTCCTTCCATAGTAGCATTGACTACAGAAATGGGATTATTATTACCTAAAGATTTTGTAAGGATATTCTGAACACCTAATGCCTCCATAATAGCTCTAACCGGTCCTCCAGCAACAATTCCAGTTCCTGGAGCAGCGGGTTTTAAAACTACATATCCAGAGCCCTTATGTCCTATTAATGGACAAGGAAGAGTAGTATCTTTTAATGGAATTCTGATTAATTTTTTCTTTGCTAACTCTATTCCTTTAGCCACTGCTTGTGGAACCTCATTTGCCTTACCATAGCCTACACCAACATGTCCTTGTCCATCTCCTACTACCACTAATGCAGTAAATCCAAACCTTTTACCACCTTTAACTACCTTTGATACCCTGTTAATTGCAATAACTTTTTCTGTTAATTGTAATTCATTTGGATTAATTCGCTCACTAATCATTTTTAAAACTCCAATCCTGCTTCACGGGCAGCATCAGCTAAAGCCTTTATTCGGCCGTGATAGAGATATCCGCCTCGATCAAAAACGACCTTTTTAATTCCTTTATTAATTGCCTGTTTGGCAATTAAAGCCCCTATTTCTTTTGCAACATCTGTTTTTTTCATCGAATCTGCAATAATACCTTTTTTAGTACTACAAGCAACTGCTAATGTTTTCCCTGCTTCATCATCTATAATTTGGGCATAAATATGTTTCAGACTACGATGTACACTCAATCGTGGTCTTTCTTGAGTACCAAATATCCTTCGTCTAACCCGATGTTTTCTTCTTAATCTTAAAGATTTTTTCTCCTTTATATCCATAAATCTTAAACCTCTTTATATCACAATAATATTTAGATTATTAGTCAATTTACCTCAATTTTATTAACCGAGTAAAATAATAACTCAGTAATGCTACTCGATGTACATCACCTAATTATTCATGGGCTAAAAAGCAATAATCAACTCTTGATTTCTTCAATCTTATATCAGCCTGTTCTGAGAAATAGATTATTAGTTACTTGATATAGGAGTATGTTTTTAATCCTCAACTTCTTCAAAGGGTCCTCCCCAAACCCAACCTTGTCTACCTTTATGTGTCCCTTTGGTAGTAACTACCACTTTGTAAAAACCTCTCCTTTTTTCTCCAAGATATTCAACTTGCGTTCCCTTTTCAAGTGAATATCTTTTGTGATTCCTTGTAGTACCTATTTTCAACCAGACATGCTTACCACCGCTAATTGCCTCTTGCGTAACTTTATATCTATTTCCTTTTATTCATTGAATGACTTTCTTTGATGACTTTTCAATCGGTTCTATAGTTTCTTCCTCCAGACAAACATGGGACTCCGGAATCCTCAATTCCTGAATCTGTCCAGGAACAGGTTTATTGAGGGTTTCTTACTCATGTGTAGGTAGAGGTAATTCAAACTTACTTTTCACTGGCTCTCTAAGTTTAAATTGCAACGAAAACCGATGTACATCTCCAAGCCGCTCATAAGGTAAAAAACAGTAGTCAACCTGGAAATCTCTCATTATAAACCCACAGCCTAAACTGGTACCATTACCTAAATCATTCCTCGAATTATACCCAGCCCTGACAAATAAATACCAACTCCATTACCATCTGGATTACCAGTACCACCGGTATTATCAATAGTATTATTATCCATTATCTTATTATTATCTGATGAATCTAAATAAATGCCACAACCAATACCACCTGAAC
>JBFMDD010000225.1:0-9641 GCA_040754115.1 bacterium | reverse complement strand
CATATCAGATTGTCAAGCAAAAAAAGAAGCGAGGGCAAAAAAATATTTAACCTCTCACTCAATCTATCATAACTACTTGTCAACTATGAGGTTCTTGCCAGCCTTTTGCTACTGTCTGAATCACAGTGCAAAAAATTTAATGCTTATGAAATTATAACCGCAGAGGCACAAAGACGCAGAGGGGAAATTAGAGTTTATTTGCAATACGCTTGATTCCATCTCTTAAAACAGGGACATTAAAATTGATTAATAAACCAAGTCTTTTATCCATCATTTTCAGATATGTTAGAAGTTGCGCCTCATGAATTGGTAGAATTTGCTCCACGGTCTTTAGTTCTACAATAACCTTTTCTTCAACAAGAAGATCGATACGGTAACCACAATTCAACCTAATTCCCTTGTAAATTACTGGTAACTCAACCTGTTTTCTAAAATGCAATCCTCTTTCTGGCAACTCATAACAGAGACACTCTTCATAGGCAGATTCCAAAAGACCATGTCCAAGTATTCTATGTATTTCAATTGCAGCACCAATTATCTTCTCTGTTATTTGATTTATCTCCATACTCTGTTCCTCTGCGTCTCTGCGGTGAATTTAAGGCAAATAAATACATGGGTCTTGAGCTATAAGTCCTTTCCAGATTTCAAAGTGGAGATGAGGTGTAGTAGCCCTACCTGTCTGACCTACTTTACCAATTATCTCACCTTGTTTAACCTTTTGTTTTTCTTTGACTAAATTTAAAGAATTATGTGCATACAGGGTAGTAAAGTCATCCTCATGGGTAATGATTATCGCATTTCCATATCCTCTCAGACTATTCTCACTATAAGTTACTACTCCATCTGCGGCTGCTTTTATTGGAGTACCTTCTTCAGCTTTAATGTCAATGGCATTGTGGAATGAATTTCCTCTTTGCCCAAATCCAGAGATGACCTTGCCTTTTACAGGCCAGATGAAGGTTTTTATTTCTTTTTTTGAAGGAAGTTCCTTCGGTGGAATGTAAATATCTACCTCTAATTTTTTAGTTGCGCCAGGAATGAATATTTGTTGTCCTATGGGTATATTAGATACATCTTCAATTTTATTTACTCGGATAAGCTCATCTACTGATACATTGTAGGTTTTTGCAATTCGCCATAGTGTTTGGCCTTTTTCTATCTTATGATAGATACCTTTTTGTGCCTCTAAACTCCAGTAATAAAAAGGTGTGTGTATGCAACCGATAAGAAAGCCTATACTCAAAAGACTAATTAATATCCATTTTCTAATCATTTTTCCCCTCCATTTTAAGAAGTAGAGAGTAAAGAGTAGAAAGTAAAGAGAGATAAAAAACCCACCTCGCAAGTTCTTTCCACTCTCTACTTGCTACTCTCTACTTCCCTCAAGCGACGATTACTCGTAAGAAATTAGTTGTATTTGGAACACCTACTGGTACACCACCAGTAATAACTACTTTATCCCCAGACCGGAATATACCTGCGGATTTAGCGGTCTCAATAGCTTTTCCCATCATATCATCAGTATTATCAAAAGTAGCGGATTTAACAGGGTATACTCCCCATGTAAGCGTCAATTGCCGTACTGTCTCTATAAATGGGCTGACAGCTATTATTGGTACTGATGGCCTATACTTAGCAATCATTCTTGCAGTCATACCCGAATGTGTACAGGTAATAATAGCTGCTGCTTCTAAATCCATAGCTATTTGTGATGTAGCATAACCAATAGCTTCAGTAGTACTTAGCCGGCGTAATTCCATCTTATCTTTTAACATTGCCTCATATTCCAATGCCTTTTCTGCCTCCTCTGCAATTTCTACCATTGATTTCACACATTCTACAGGATATTTACCTATGGCAGTTTCTTCAGATAACATCAGAGCATCTGTTGAGTCAAAGATAGCATTGGCAATATCGGTTACCTCTGCCCGAGTTGGAATATCTTCATTTACCATAGATTCTAACATCTGTGTAGCGGTAATGACAGGTTTACCAAACAGATTTGTCTCTAAAATTACCTTCTTTTGCACCAGAGGTACTTTAGCCAATGAAGTCTCAATTCCTAAGTCTCCTCTTGCAACCATTATTCCATCAGCAACTTTGATTATCTCACTTATACCATCAACTGCCTCTTTCTTTTCAATCTTGGCAATAATAGGGATAGCAGCATCTTTTTCTTTCAATATCTTTCGCAAATTCTTAATATCATCTGCCTGCCTTACAAAAGATAGACTTATTAAATCCACCCCTTCTTCAATACCAAGGTTTAAATCATCTATATCTTTTTCAGTAATTGATGGGATAGACAATTTAGTTTGAGGAAGATTTACCCCTTTGTCTGATTTTAACTCTCCACCTCTTACCACATGGCAAATAACATTTCCCATATCATGTCTAATCACTTTTAATTTTATCCTGCCATCATCAATAAATATTGGGTCACCAGATTTTACTTCTTTAGGCAGTTGTTTATAGGAAATAAAAGCTGTATTCTCATCCCCTTCAATTTCCTTAGTTGTTAATGTAAATACAAATCCTTCTTTTAATACCACACCTTTTTTTATCTTTCCTATTCTGATTTTAGGTCCTGCTAAATCTTGCAAAATGCCTATTGGTTTATTGATTTCAGCAGATATTCTCCTAATAGTTCTTATTATTTCAAGATATTCTTTATGCGTGCCATGAGAAAAGTTTAACCTCACAACATCCATTCCCGCCTCAGCTAATTCCTTTAATACTTTATGTGAATTACTTGCAGGGCCAATAGTACATACAATCTTTGTCTTTTTCATTATTAATAAGCCTCCAGCTCTTTTCTGGTTTAGTTATTGTACAACATTATGATTTAAATGTCAATTAAAATTATTTCTGAAGTGCAGCTAAACTATTTCTTGCAGGTGCATAATTTGGCTCTATTGAAAGCACCTTTTGAAATGCAGAGATAGCCTCAAACCTTTTTCCTAATTGTGAATAAGCTACACCAAGATTATAAAGTGCAGCTATATTTTGAGGAGCTAAAGCAATAGCCTTTTGAAAGGATGCTACTGCCTCCTCCAGCCTTCCTTTAGAAATATATGCACTACCAAGATTTACATGAATAAAATCACGCTCAGGGTCTAACTCGGCTGCCTTCTCATATTCTGAAATTGCCTTATCTACTTCGCCTACCTTTTGATACACAAGCCCTAAACCATAGTACCCTTTAGCGTCTTGAGGAGCAAGTGCTATTATTTTATTAAATTCTGAAATAGCTTCTTGTTCCTTGCCTAAATCATTATAAATCATACCTATATCATAGTAGCTAATTAATCGTTTAGGGTCTGCAAGAAGTGCCTTTTTATACTCTGCGATAGCCTGGTTATATTTACCCATATCCTTGAAAAAATTACCACGATTGTTATATGAAGTGGCGTAGTTAGAGATGTTGCTTGCTACTCGCTCTTCTTTATAAATACTTTCATCAAGGATTCCTCGATACCTGAATCGTAAATTCTCATCTAATACACTCAACTGCTTTGTTATTGGTGTACCCTTTTTAAAAACACGATGGCAAATACCTGTAGGAACTAATGTGTACCCTCTTGCTATACTTTCATCATAAGGAAGATAAACAGCCCGCTGCGGGTTATTTTGAAAGATAGCATCAAACCGAACCTTGATAATTTGTGCTGCCTCATCATTTAATCTCTTTACCCTGTTTTGTGGGCTAAATTCAAAATTTAACTCTTTCTTAACCTGATTAGCATACCAATCAAGGTATAATGAGTGTTGGTCAATAACTGTAATATCTTTACGGATATTCTCTATATAATGAAGATACCACAAAGGAAAGGCAAATGTATCTCCTTTGATGTAAAGGATTGACTTCTCCTCTAATGGGAATAAGATATTCATCCCATAGTCATAAGAATAATAATTTTTGGAGTGGTCACCATAGTAATGATTACAAGCCCACGAAATGAAAGGCACAAGAAGAAAGAGTAGACTCAAACCTTGAATATTGAATTTACGCATAAATTTAATATTCAAGGTTTGACCCCATGCTACTCCATAGCCAATAAATATACTAAAGATAATATAAGCCGGGATATAATAATCTTCTATGTTGTGAATACCATACCTGCTGGAATGAAGAACATCAATGATGATTATTAAGGATAAGAAGATGAAGGTTCTTATTCGATGTTTATATAAGAAAAACAGCCCTACAAATCCAATCCAGATTAAATATGGTGTAAATTGCTGGATGAAAAATACAGGATGTTCGACAAATATTCGACGAAGCAAGGTTGTAAGTGAGGTAGAAAAATAATAGCCATATTCCTTAGCGGTTACATGAGCCATAAATCGCTCAAGTGTATTTGGACAACCCCAGTTGATTACGGGATTGGCAGAGGCTCGAATAGGTAAATAGCTATATAAAATAATGGGTAAGAAAAATAGCACCGCCATTTTAAGTATAGAGTTAACCGTTAAGAGTTTAGGATTCTTACGCCAAATTATTATAATAAGAAATATACTTGCAGGAACTAAAAATATAGTTTGGAGATGGTGGGTGAAGGATAAGCCAAGTGTGAAAGCAAAAAGATATAAGAGTTTATTGGATAATTGGGTAACTGATTCTTTTGTTCGTTGATTCTTTAGTTTCTCAGTGCTTCTATTTTCTGTTACTACTTCCTGCCACTTTAGTAGGATAAAGATTAATAGCGTGGCAAACAGGGCATTTAAAGTGTATTTCTCAGCAATGACTGCCTGCTGCCAGAATACCCGTGCAAAACATAGCATCAAGGCTGCAATTATAGCAGGAATGCAGGATGATGGACAAGGGACGAAGGATGGGATTTTTAATACAATAAAGTATACCATCATTACGGCTACACTTGCTGAAGTAGCAGAGAATAAATTGTACCGATATGCAATGTTTCCCAAAGGAATAAGGCTAAAAAGCTTCCCTAATAAACAATATAAAGGATAACCAGGTGGATGTGGAATACCTAAGACAAAAGAGGCACTTATCATATCACCAGAATCATGTAAGTCGATAGTTGGAGTCAAGGTATGAAGATAAACAAAAAAGGAGAATAAAAACACTCCTATACCTATCAAGTAATCCTGGATAGTAAAAACTTGTGTTGTGATTATTTCAGTTTCTGGTTTTATAAAATTTAAAAATATATTCTTTTTAGCACGAACTGGTAGTTTTACTTTCTTATCCTTTTTCTTCTTCTTCCCCATTTCAACTTAGTATAATACCAAAAAAGATTCTTTTTGTCAATTTTTTTATAAAAAATATCTTGCATAAATTGGAATTATGGTGTAAAATATAAAAACTGGTGATTAGTTATCATTAACTTACAAAACCAAAAGGGGGGTTTTTAAATGAGTGGGAAAAAGATAGGAATAAACGGATTTGGCAGAATTGGAAGAGGGGTTTTAAGAGCTGGGATAGACTGTCCAAATATAGAATTTGTAGCTGTAAATGATGTTACTGATGCTAAAACATTAGCTCATCTACTAAAATATGATTCAATATTTGGTATACTGGATAAGGAAGTAGAGGCAACTTCAGACTCTATTATCGTTAGTGGTAAGGAAATAAAGGTTTTGAAGGTTAAAGACCCACAAGAATTACTATGGAAAGAGTTAGGTGTAGAGATAGTAGTAGAGTCAACAGGTATTTTTACAGATAGAGACTCTGCCTCAAAACACTTACAAGCTGGTGCTAAAAAGGTTATTATCAGTGCCCCAGCAAAAAATGAGGATATTACCATTGTCTTAGGTGTAAATGAGGATAAATACGACCCCAATGCACACCATATCATCTCTAATGCCTCTTGTACGACTAATTGTTTAGCTCCGGTAACAAAGGTATTATTGGATAATTTTGGTGTAAAATGTGGTTTAATGACCACCATTCATTCCTATACAAATGATCAAAGGATATTGGATTTGCCTCATAAAGATTTACGACGGGCTCGAGCGGCAGCTTTATCTATGATTCCTACCACCACGGGAGCGGCAAAGGCAATAGGATTAGTTATACCAGAGTTAAAGGGAAAGATGCATGGAATTGGTATTAGAGTTCCTACCCCAAATGTCTCATTAGTGGATTTAGTAGTTGAAGTAGAAAAAGATGTAACTAAAGAGGAAGTAAATTCAGCATTTAAAGAGGCAGCTCAAGGTACATTAAGTAAATATTTAGAATATTGTGATTTACCGTTAGTATCATCTGATTTTAACGGGAATCCAAAATCTGCTATATTCGATGCAGAAAATACCACAGTGATAGAAAATAATTTAGTCAAGGTATTAGCCTGGTATGATAACGAATGGGGCTATTCATGTCGGGTAGTGGATTTGATTGAGTATATAGCATAAGGCTTTAATGGGGAGTAAATTAAATAAATAAATTTAGTATTAGTAGGAGTATAATTAAAATGGAGATAGTTAATACTAAAATAATGCCAAATGGAAAGATAAAATTACCTCCGAAAATTTTAAAGGGTTGGGGAGTAAAAGCAGGAAGGGATATAAAGATGAGAATTAAAGATCAACAGGTTATACTTTTCCCTGCAAAGAGTAGTGATAAATCAAAAGACTCGTTACGAAAAGTACTTGAAGATTTGAGGAAACCTGCAGTAAAGTGCGGTATTGAAAAAATGATGTTAGATGAGGTAAAGGAGGAATAATAGATGCAACAAGCAGTAAAATTAGAACCTATTCCAGAGGCGGCTAAAATAACTTATGAAGAGTATAAACTCGTAGAGGACTTAGCAGATAAACGATATGAGGTTATAGGAGGTAGATTAATTATGACCCCTGCACCAATTCCTTATCATCAAAGAATCTCCAGAAAACTTGAGCGGATTTTAGAGGATTTTGTTATTGACAATGACTTAGGAGAGGTATTTGATGCCCCGTGTGATGTAGTATTGTCTGACACAGATGTTGTTCAACCTGATATATTTTTTATAGCAAAAGACAAAGCCCATATTATTACTGATACATATATAAATGGTGCGCCAGATTTAATTATAGAAATACTCTCTCCTACCTCTACCTCAAAGGATACCGTAATAAAGAAGAGACTATATCTAAAAAGTAAGATAAAGGAATACTGGATAGTTGACCCTCTGGAAAAAGAAATACAAATATGGCATATTAAAGGTGATTTATATAGGTTGATAGGGAATTATAAAGAAAAAGATGATATAGTAAAATCAGAGTTACTTAAAGGATTAAAATTCACTCTTAAAGAAATATTTTAGGAGGCTAACTAAAGGAGGAAAAATGGAATTTAATAAATTAACTATTAAGGATGTGGATATAAGGGAGAAACGAGTATTAATACGAGTAGATTTTAATGTACCATTAGATGATGAACGCAATATTACTGATGATCGCAAGATAGTAGCACACCTTCCAACAATAAATTATGCATTATCACAGGATGCCAAAATTATCCTTATGTCACACTTAGGAAGACCCAAAGGAAAGGTAGTAAATAAATTAAGTCTCATACCAATAGCATTAAAACTTAGTCAACTACTTAAAATAAAGGTTGCACTTACTCACGATTGTATAGGGGATAATGTAAAAAAGCTTGTCATGGAGATGAAGCCGCGACAGGTAATTCTGTTAGAAAACCTTCGTTTCCATCCAGAAGAAGAGGCAAATGATGAAGGTTTTGCAAAGGAATTAGCTTCTCTTGGGGAGGTATATGTAGATGATGCATTTAGTTCTGTACATCGAGCCCATGCATCTATTTCTGCAATTACTAACTATTTTGAGCAAGCAGTAAGTGGCTTTTTGCTAAAAGAGGAGATAGAATATTTAAGTCGTGTTTTACTTAATCCAGAGCGACCAATTTATATTGTAATGGGAGGAGCAAAAGTATCTTCTAAAATTGGTGTAATAGACCATCTCTTGGATAAGGTGGATAAATTAATTATTGGCGGTGGAATGGTATATACTTTTTTAGCTGCTCAAGGGAAAAATGTTGGGAGGTCTCTTTTAGAAAAGGATAATATAGATGAAGTAAATAAGATTTTAATAAATGCCAAAAAATACAATGTAGAGATTCTGTTCCCCACTGATCACCTGATAGCAGATGCTATCAAGGAAGATGCAAAAACTCAAATAGTAACTGATAATATACCTAATGACTGGATTGGGGTTGATATAGGTCCAGAGACTATAAAAAGATTTACTCATGTCTTGAAAGAAGCAAAAACTATATTCTGGAATGGTTCAATGGGGATTTTTGAAATTGATAAATTTAGCCATGGAACCTATGCCATAGCTAATGCTATTGCTAATGCGAATGCCCTGAGTATTGCTGGTGGTGGTGAAACGGATGCAGTCATTGATAAATTAGGATTAGAGGATAAAATAAGCCATATATCTACGGGTGGCGGCGCATGCCTTGAATTCCTTGAAGGTAGAGAGCTACCTGGAATTAAGGCGCTTACTAATAAAGATGGTTAATTGGTAACTGGTAACTACTATTTAACCAATCACCAGTTACCATAAATGAGGTAAAGATTAATGCGTAGACCAATTATTGCTGGAAATTGGAAGATGAATAAGACTTCCAAAAAGGCTGCATTGTTTGTCGAGGAATTAAAAAAACAATTAATTAATTATACTGGTGTAGAGGTAGTGGTGTGCCCTCCTTTTACTGCATTAAGCAAAGTAGCTGAAGTTTTAGAAGGAAGTAAGATAGTTATGGGTGCACAAAATATGTATCCTGAACCAGCAGGGGCATATACCGGTGAAATATCTCCTTTAATGCTGCTGGAGGTTGGATGTGAGTATGTAATCATAGGACATTCTGAAAGACGAATATTGCTTAATGAAACAGACGAAATAGTCAATAAAAAACTTAAATCTGCCTCAACTTATAGACTAAAACCTATATTCTGCTTAGGAGAAAGTAAAGAAGAAAGAGATGCGGGTAAAACAGAAGAGGTAATTTATAATCAGTTGATTAAAGGGCTGGCTGATTTTAGTAAGGATGATGTAGTAAAAATGGTTATTGCTTATGAACCTGTCTGGGCAATTGGAACCGGTAGAACTGCTACCCCGGAAGACGCAAATGCTGTTCATAAATTCATTCGCCAGACTTTAAATGATATATATGACCAGAAATTAGCCTCAAAAATTAGAATTCAATATGGAGGAAGTGTCAGACCTGATAATATTGATGCACTTATGGCTCAACCTGATATTGATGGTGTATTAGTTGGTGGTGCAAGCCTTGATATTCGCTCTTTTGTTAGAATTGTTAAGTTTAAACAACAGATATTAGGATAATCGGGGAGGGTTCACTTTTGTTTGAAAGTTTGCGGTTAGAAAATGGAGTTGGAATTGAAAGGTAGAAATTAGAAATTGGAAATTAGAAAATTGGCATAGAATTAAAAGTTTTTCTTTCCATTTTCGAATTTCGAATTTCCAATTTCATACAGATAGATATTAGAAAGGAATCAGAGGAAACATACATGCCCCTTTGGGGCACAAAGAAGAATGAAAATGTCATTGCGAGGAGCAAAGCGACGAAGCAATCCAGCGAGATTGCTTCCCCTGAACTTGATTCAGGGTCGCTCGCAATGACAGAGAAAAGAAGTGTAAGTATTTTCAGA
>JBFMDD010000224.1:0-15247 GCA_040754115.1 bacterium | reverse complement strand
AATTCCAAAAAAATTAACACTAAATCAACCAAAATGAAGAATTTTGGGGGAAAGGGGGAAGTTTTATTATTTGAATCCCACTTAATCCTCTATTCTTCGTCGGAAGATAAGTTGGGGAATTTCTGTTAATCTCCCTATCTCCTTTTCTTACACCAAGTAGTGTGGTATAATTTTGTTTTCCCATGTCGACCTATTTCACAGGTCGTAATTTTTTACACTTTTATATTGAATGGTGGGGATTTGATGCAAATATTAACATTTAAAGGTGGGGTTCATCCAAAAGAGGAAAAGGTTTATACGGAAGATAAGTTTATTCGTGAAATGCCAATTCCAACTAAAGTGGTCATTCCTTTAAGACAACATATTGGTGCGCCGTGTGAACTTAAGGTGGCAAAAGGGGATACGGTAAAAACAGGACAGATAGTGGGAAATAGTCCTGCGTATGTGTGTGCAAATGTACATGCATCTATTTCAGGTAAGGTCGTTGAGATTGACCAAATGCCTCATCCTGTTTTGGGTACTTGCCTTTCTGTGGTGATTGAATCTGATTTGGAGGATAAATGGACAGATTTAGAAGCTCACCGCGACTGGGAGCGTCTTCCAAAGGAAAAATTACGCAATATAATCAAAGAAGCAGGTATTGTGGGTATGGGAGGTGCGGGATTCCCTACTCATGTGAAATTGACACCACCAGAAAATAAATCTATTGATACTGTAATCTTAAATGGTGCTGAATGTGAACCCTACCTTACATCTGACCAGCGCATTATGATAGAAAGGGCTAAAGATATAACCTTGGGCATGAAAATTATTATGCATGTCTTAGGGGCTAAAAAGGCATTTATTGCCATTGAGATAAATAAACCATCTGCTCTATCTTTAATGGCAAAAGCTACCAAAGAAGAGAAAAATATACAGGTTGTGCCACTTAAAACAAAATATCCACAAGGAGGAGAGAAACAACTTATTAAAGCAGTATTAAATCGTGAAGTACCAAGTGGAGGGTTGCCTTTAGATGTAGGAGTAGTAGTCCAAAATGTAGCTACTGCATTAGCTATTAGGGAGGCTGTTACTGCAGGTAAACCTTTAATAGATAGAACAGTTACAGTGACTGGGTTAGGAATTAAAGAACCACAAAATCTACGGGTAAGGATTGGGACTTTATTTCAAGATGTAATAGAAGCCTGTGGTGGTTTTGATAAAGAGCCAGGTAAAATAATTATGGGTGGTCCTATGATGGGTATAGCTCAAAAATCTATAGATGTACCTGTGATAAAAGGTACTTCAGGAATTTTAGTTTTACCTAAAAAAGAAACAAAAATTTCTACCCGAAGAGATTGTATTAGATGTGGTAAATGTATAGAGGTATGTCCTATGAGATTGATGCCTAATATGCTTGGTATTTTAATTGAGCGAGCAAGATTTAATGAGGCGAAAGATTATCATCTGTTAGATTGTATAGAGTGTGGTTCTTGTGGTTATGTCTGCCCTTCTAATCTGCCATTGGTGCATTTTATTAAATTGGGTAAGTTTAAGGTGATGAAGAAATAAAAATGGTAATTTGTTGAAAGTTGAATGGCTGCGCAACTCGAAACGGTCATGGGGAATAGGGAAATCGTACCACGCCTTAACCTTATAACTTAGAACGATTCAAGCAGCGCAACCGTATAACCTAAGACTTAAAACCAGAATGGGGAAAATATGGACAAGTTAGTAGTATCAACCTCAGCACATATTAAAGATATAGAGTCTATTCCGAAGATAATGTGGAGTGTAAATTTAGCATTATCTCCTGCTATAGTTGCCTCTTTTTATCTATTTGGTATTTATGCATTAGAGGTTATACTATCTTCTATTATCAGTGCTGTAATAACTGAGGCAGTTATCCAGAAATTCTTACTTAAAAGGCCTGTTACTATTTCAGATGGTAGTGCAGTTACTACGGGTATTTTGCTTGCATTCAGCATTCCTCCTTCAGTGCCACTCTGGCTGCCAGCAGTAGGTTCTTTTGTTGCAATTGCTATTGCTAAACAGTGCTTTGGAGGGTTAGGTTGGAATGTATTTAATCCGGCAATGATTGGTCGGGCATTTTTATTAATTTCATGGCCTGTAGAAATGACTACATGGACTTCACCAGATGGGATAACAGGTGCTTCTCCTCTGGGTATTTTGAAAGAAGAAGGGTTTGAAAAGGTAGTGGAATTCTTTGGCGATAGACTTACTATGTATACAGACCTTTTTATTGGTAGTGTAAGAGGTTCTCTGGGAGAAACATCATGTTTGCTCTTGCTCATCGGAGCATCTTATCTATTATATAAAGGCTATATTTCATGGCATATTCCAATTAGTTTTCTTGGTACTGTAGCTCTACTAACCTTGATAACAGGAGGAGACCCACTATTTGCAATTTTATCTGGTGGCTGTATTTTAGGAGCGTTCTTCATCGCTACTGATATGGTTACTTCACCTATGACTAAAACAGGACAATTGATATTTGGAACAGGAATAGGTGCATTAGTAGTGCTCATTCGTGCAAAAGCAGGCTATCCAGAAGGTGTCTGCTATGCTGTTTTATTAATGAATACGGTTACCCCACTGATAGATAGATATATTAAACCTAAGCCGTATGGAGTTGGTAAGAATGATTAAAAATATTATTAAAATTGGTATTAATTTAATGATTGTCAGTATGATTGGTGCTACCATTTTAGCCACTACCAATTTTGTTACTGCACCTAAGATTGAAGAGGTAGAAAAAGAGGCTAAATTAAAGGCGCGACAGACTGTCTTGCCTTCTGCTACTGAATTTAAAGAATTTAAAGAAAAGAAAGGTTTCTTTAAAGGTCTAAATTCAGATGGTGAATTAGTTGGTTATGTTCTCTCCTGCATGGCAGAAGGATATGGCGGTGGATTTTGGGTTATGGCGGGAATAGATAAAAATTTTAAAATTGTGGAAATAAATGTATTGACTAACAAAGAAACACCTGGTTTGGGAAATAAGATTGAAGATGATGAGTTTCGCAATCAATTCAAAGGTAAGGGGGTTGAAAACTTAGAAGTTGTTAAAACCCCTCCTTTTGAAGGAAAAATTCAGGCTATTACTGGTGCTACCATTTCCTCTAAAGCTGTTACAGAAGCGGTAAAGGAAGGATTAGAGGAGTTAGAGAGGATTATTTTAGAAAAGGAGTAAAAAGATAGAAAAAGATGAATACTTATCATTTCTCAGCAGTAATTGAAAAAGATAAGAATGGTTATTACGCCTTTTGTCCTGAACTTCAGGGGTGTTATACCCAAGGAGATACCTATGAAGAGGCTTTGGAAAATATTAAAGATGCTGTTCGATTACATGTAGTGGATAGAATAGAAAGTGGTGAGGAGATTCTACAACCTGAATTAGTTAGCCTGACTTCCTTAGAGGTAGGTGTATGAGTGAAAAATTCCCAAGGATAACTGCCGCCGAGGCTATTCGAGTAGTGGAGAAGTATGGATTCATTCTGACTCGTCAGAGTGGGAAACACAAAATCTATAAAAATAAGGAAGGTAAAAGAGTAACTATACCTCATCATTTAAGTAAAATTCTTCATCCAAAGGTTCTAAAAAATATTTTGCAAGATGCTGATTTGACAATAGAAAAATTTAAAGAATTAATGTAAATGAAGGAGATATAATTCATAATTAGTGGTAAAAAAATAGGAGGATTAAGTTTTAGGTGTTTAAGATATTTTTAAATGGTATATTCAATGAAAATCCTATATTTAGATTAGCATTGGCATTGTGCCCTTCTCTGGCAGTGTCAAATACTGCTTTTAATGGCTTAGGGATGGGACTATGTCTTTTATTTGTTATTACCTCTTCAAATGTAATCATCTCTGCTGCTCGAAATCTCATTCATCCTAAAATCAGGGTTCCAGCTTATCTAACTATTATTGCAGTCTTGGTAACGATACTTGAGGCATTCCTTCATGCCTATATTCCAGCTCTACACAAGTCATTAGGTATGTTTGTAGCATTAATTGTTGTCTTTGCCATTATTTTAGCCAGGGCTGAGGTTTTTGCATCTAAAAATAAAGTTACTAAATCACTTATGGATGGATTAGGTATGGGATTGGGATTTACATTGGCAATGGTATTGCTTGGAGTTATTCGCGAGATTCTTGGGTCAAGGTCTATTTTTGGATATAACATTATGGGGCATAATTTTAAACCCGTATTAATGATGATTCTATCACCTGGTGCATTTTTACTGGTAGGATTACTGATGGGGTTTTTCAATTGGTATGAAAGACGGTTCACTAAACACTTAAATATAAAAAAATAAGGAAAAATTGATTTATGGGATTGACTTATCAATCAGCAGGCGTAGATATTGATGCAGGGAATGAGTTAGTCAAAAGAATTAAGCAACTTAAGATAATTAAAAAGGGTAAAAACTGGCAAGTTATAGGTGGAATTGGTGGGTTCGGTGGGCTTTTTAAACTTGATTTTAACAAGTTTAAAGAACCTATTTTAGTCAGTAGTTGTGATGGGGTTGGGACTAAGATTAAAATCGCTCAGAGGTTTAATCAACATAAGTCTATTGGTATTGATTTAGTGGCTATGTGTGTTAATGATTTGGTGACAAGTGGAGCGGAGTCCTTATTTTTCTTAGATTATTTAAGTTTTGGTAAGCTGAATGTTGAGCTGGCTGAAGAGATAATCAATGGAATTGTGGAGGGCTGTAACCATGCAGGCTGTGCATTGTTAGGCGGCGAGACAGCAGAGATGCCATCCGTATATCCTGAAGGAGAGTATGATTTAGCAGGATTTGCTGTTGGGGTGGTAGAAAAGGATAAAATGATTGATGGCAGTCAAATAAACATCAGTGATACACTCATTGGAATTGCATCTTCAGGGCTCCATAGTAATGGCTTTTCATTAGTTCGGAAGGTATTTGACAAAGATATGGAAGATTTTAAAGATGAATTACTTAAACCTACTAAAATTTATGTTAAAAGTATATTGAGCTTAAAGGAATCGTTTGATTTAAAAGGAATAGCTCATATCACTGGTGGTGGATTTTTAGAAAATATCCCACGAATCTTACCTGATGGAACAAAGGCAGTTATTAAAAAAGGCTCATGGAGAGTACCTTGGATTTTTAACGAAATTCAAAATAGAGGCAATATCCAGGATATTGAGATGTATCGTACATTTAATATGGGTATTGGGATGGTGATTATTCTTCCTCCCCAAAACACTGAAGAGGCAATAAAAAGATTAGATAAATTTGATGAAAAGGCGTATTTAATTGGACAGATAGAAGAGGGAAATAAAGAAGTAGAAATTTCTGATTTGAGATAAAGGACTAATTTGTAATGAATCATAATATCTATGATATAATTATTATTGGTGGAGGCCCTGCAGGATTAACTGCAGGATTATATGCTACCAGGGCAAGATTGAAAACTCTATTAATTGAAAGTTATACCGTACCTTCTCAAGCAGTAGTTACTGCCTCAATTGAAAACTATCCAGGTTTCCCTGAAGGTATTGATGGGTTTGGATTGATAGATAAATTTAAAAAGCAAGCAGAAAAATTTGGCTTAGAATTTAGTGTAGGGAATGTAAAAGGTATTCAGGAGACCAAAGATGGCTGGCAGGTAGTAGTTGATGATACCACACATAATTGTCTGTCTTTAATTATTGCCAGTGGTTCTCGACCTAAAGAATTAGTGGTACCTGGGGAGGCAAAATTTCGGGGGAGGGGTGTTTCCTACTGTGCTACATGTGATGGGGCTCTTTTTAAGGATAAGCACATAGTTGTGGTTGGGGGAGGAAATACAGCGGTAGAAGAGGCGTTATTTTTAACCAGATTTGGCAAGAAGGTTACTCTGATACATCGAAGAGATAGATTGCGGGCAACACAGATTTTGCAGGAAAGGGTATTGGCACACGAAAAAATTGATTTTGTCTGGTCATCACAAGTGGTTGAAATTTTAGGCAATGAAAGTGTAGAGGCGCTCAAGGTTAAGAATATTAACACACAACAAGAGTCAAAAATCCAGTGCAATGGCGTATTTATCTTTGTTGGGTTGATTCCTAACACAGATTTCCTTAAAGGAATTATAAAATTGGATGAGACAGGATATATTGTTACCGATGATAATATGAAGACATCAACTACGGGGGTATTTGCCTGTGGTGATTGTCGAAAGAAACTTCTACGGCAGGTAGTAACTGCCTGCGCAGATGGGGCAATCGCAGCATTTTCTGCTCAACAATATGTAGAGGAATTAAAAGGAATAGCATAAACTGGTAATTGGTAACTGGTGATTGGTAATTGGTAACCATTTAACCAGTTACCAAAAGAAAGGGGTGTATTAAATGATGGTAAAAAAGTTTGTCCCTACAAAGGCGTTTTCATCATATGCACACATCAAAAACTTAAAGGATTATGAAAGACTCTATCAGGAGTCAATAGAAGACCCAGAAAAATTCTGGGCAAAAATGGCAGAAGAGCTTGATTGGATTAAAAAGTGGGATAAGGTTTTGGATTATGATTTTAGTGAGCCAAGAATTGAGTGGTTTAAAGGTGGCAAGATAAATGTTTCATACAACTGCATTGATAGACACATTAAGACATTTCGTAAGAATAAGGCAGCCATTATCTGGGAGGCAGAAAATGGAGAAAACCAAACATATACCTATCAAGAGCTTCACCGTTTAGTTTGCCAATTTGCTAATGTACTTAAGTTGAGAGGGGTCAAAAAAGGAGATAGAGTGGCATTCTATCTGCCTATGATTCCAGAGCTTGCTATCGGTATGCTCGCCTGTAGCCGAATCGGGGCAGTGCATAGCGTTATTTTCGGTGGATTTAGTGCAGAGTCATTAAGGGAAAGACTAAATGACTGTCAGGCTAAGGTTCTTATTACTGCTGACGGAAGTTTTAGAAGGGGGAAGGTAGTTCCTCTTAAAAATAGTGCAGATATATCTCTTGAATACTCTCCATCTGTTGAAACCTGTATTGTAGTCAAACGCACTGGTATCTCTATCAATATGACAGCAGGACGTGATTTCTTTTGGAATGAGGAAATATCAAGTCCTGACATCTCTTCTTCTTGCGAAGTAGAACCACAAGATTCTGAGGACCCACTCTTTATTCTATATACCAGTGGTTCTACAGGAAAACCTAAGGGATTACTTCATACCACAGCCGGATACCTTCTTTATGCTCAGACTACCTTTAAGTACATCTTCGACTATCATGAAGAAGATACCTATTGGTGCACAGCAGATATTGGTTGGATTACCGGGCATTCATATATTATCTATGGACCACTTGCCTGTGGTGCAACCAGTATTATGTTTGAAGGAGTACCTAATTATCCATATCCAGATAGATTTTGGGAGATAGTTGAGAAATACCAGGTTAACATCTTCTATACTGCTCCAACTGTTATTCGTGCCTTGACAAGAGAAGGTGAAGAATGGGTAAATAAACATGACCTTTCCAGCCTTCGCCTTTTAGGCTCAGTTGGAGAACCAATCAATCCTGAGGCATGGCTTTGGTATTATCGGGTCATTGGTAAAGAAAAGTGCCCAATTGTTGATACATGGTGGCAGACAGAGACAGGTGGTATCCTTATTACACCGCTACCCGGTGCAATGACACTTAAGCCTGGCTCTGCCAGCAAGCCATTCTTTGGAGTAAAGCCAGCTATCATCAAAAAAGATGGTGAAGAGGCTTCTGTAAACGAGGAAGGGGCACTAATTATCAAATCACCATGGCCAGGAATGGCACGCAGTATCTATGGTGACCCAAAAAGGTTTTATGAAATCTACTTTTCACAATCCAAGGATAATTATTTTACAGGAGATGGAGCACGAAGAGATGAAGATGGAGACTATTGGCTTCTTGGAAGAATAGATGATGTCATTAATGTATCAGGTCATAGATTGGGTACTGCGGAGATTGAAAGTGCATTGGTTCTTCACAAAGATGTAGCTGAGGCTGCGGTTGTTGGATTTCCACATGAAATAAAAGGACAGGGGATATATGCCTTTGTTACTTTGAATGCTGGCGTTGAACCAAGCAATGAACTGAAAGAGGAGCTTATTATTCAGGTAAAAAACCAGATAGGGCCGATTGCCAAACCAGATAAACTCCAGTTTGCAGATACCCTGCCTAAGACAAGGTCTGGTAAGATTATGCGGCGCATCCTACGAAAAATCGCTGAAGGAAAAGAAAAAGAGCTTGGTGATTTAACAACGCTCGCTGACCCTTCAGCAATTGAAAGTTTAATAAAAGGGAAGGTTTTCGGATAAAAAGGTTCAAGGATCGAGGTTCAAGGATTAAGGTGAATGGAAAAGAGAAGGATGCTAATGGGGTTGGAAACAGCACTTGTGAAATCAATGGGCAAGAGGTGAAGAGTAGGGAAAGCCCCTGTTCCTTGCACCTTGATCCTTGTTCCTTCTGTTTGGAAGGGCTAATAAAATCAACGCTCAATTTTATCCGAGAACCTACAAAGGGAAAAAGGAGGTGTAGTAAAATGCAGTATATCTCAATATTTGATGCCAAAAAAGATATCTCTTTAGAGGAAATTGAAAAGGAGAGAGAGGAATGGATTAAGAAAGGCAAGGATAAGGTATTCCATAAAAAATGTCGGAATATTAATCGTTATGAGATATTAGGAATATTTCCTTTAAAGATTATTTTTGTCATTGATACTGATGACTCTTCTGTTCTGAATCTTCTGACTCATCACTTTGGACATGGATGGAATTCGGTTACTTATCCAGTGATTCAACGGGAGATTTACGAGGCATTAGAAGAAGATAAATCTGTCATTGGTGGATAAAAATTAAATGACGATGCGTAAAAAAAAGTTGACAATAGTTGAAAAATCTGTTATCATAAAAGTGATGAGAGATAAGGAAAATTGAGACCTGAAATAGGAGGGCGAGAAATGAATGAGTGGGTTATTCCCTGTATAACTATCTTTGGAACCGTAGCATCAGTATCAGGAGTTGTAGCATATGTATTCAATGGGACCAGAACATTAGTACGAGAGATGCATGTCACAACTAAAGAGATGCATGCCACAACTAAAGAGATGCATGCCACACTTATAGAAATTCACAATGAAGGGAAACAGAGACATGAGGAGGTTATGGAAAGTCTGAGGCAGCAGCGTGAGGATATGAATCAGCAACATCAGGATATGAATCGGCAACATCAGGATATGATAGAATTATTAAAGAGGGGTTTTGGAATAGCAGCAACATAAAGCAATATTGGGAACATCGGCAAAAGAAATTATACAACTTTATACTCCAAAAAGATAACTGCTTATTTATAGCTATTGTCAGATACCACCCAAAATTCCGTGTTCAATATTCAATATCTTTTGAGCTCTGACTATCCTAAAGCTTCCAAACAAAAGTGAAAAGTCTTTAATTCCCCCCTTTCTCCAGACTCTCCATCCTCAACTTACTTACACAAAACTCTGTCTTTTCCGTTGCGCGGTGGTATATTTCAACACGCTAAACACATATCACTACCCATATTTGTGTGTAAGGATTTAGGAGGGAAAATTTATGTACAAAATTGCTGTTATTCCAGGTGATGGAGTAGGACCTGAGGTAATTAGAGAAGGGTTAAAGGTATTAAAGGCAGTGGCAGAGGTAACTGGCTTAAAATATGAATTAATCCACTATGATTTTGGTGGAGAGCGATATATAAGAACAGGAGAGGTGTTACCTGATTCTGCCTTGAGTGAATTAAGACAGATGTCTGCTATCTATCTTGGAGCGGTTGGACATCCAGATGTTAAACCAGGTATTTTAGAGAAGGAGTTGCTCCTTAGAATTCGGTTTGAGCTTGACCAGTATATTAACTTAAGACCAATCAAACTTTATCCCGGGGTCTACACTCCGATTAAAGATAAGGGACCGGAGGATATTGATTTTGTGGTAGTGAGAGAAAATACTGAGTGCCTTTATTGTGGCATAGGCGGTTTCCTCAAAAAAGGAACGAAGGATGAAGTAGCCATACAACAAGCCGTTTATACAAGAAAAGGGACTGAACGTTGCATTCGATATGCCTTTGAACTGGCTAAAACTCGCACCAGAAAAAAACTTACCCTGTGTGATAAATCAAATGTGCTTACCTATGGACATGACCTCTGGCAAAGAGTGTTCAAAGAGGTAGGCAAGGAATATCCACAAGTAGAACAAGATACAGCTTATGTTGATGCTACCTGTATGTGGATGGTAAAAAATCCAGAATGGTTTGATGTAATTGTTACCTGTAATATGTTTGGAGATATTATTACCGACTTAGGGGCGATGATTCAAGGTGGAATGGGCATAGCAGCAGGGGGTAATATCAATCCTGAGGGAGTATCAATGTTTGAGCCTATTCATGGCTCTGCTCCGAAATATACGGGTAAAAACCAAATCAACCCATTAGCTACTATCTCAAGCCTCCAAATGATGTTAAAGCATCTTAGTGAAGAAAAAGCAGCTACATTGCTTGAAAAGGCTATAATTAAATTGCTCTCCTCTGGACTTATCAAGGATATGGCAGCAGGTAAAATGGGCATGTCAACATCAGATGTCGGAGATTTAATAGTTAAGTTTGTTAAAGAGGCAACTACTAATGCATAAACCTGAAAATGTATCTTTTACTATTCTTGCATTTGGTGTAATTTTGATCTGTATGTTTCTATGGATTAGTCATACCTTTGAAAGAAAACAGACAGAAGAAATTAGTGATGATATTAAAAAAGAAATCTGGCGGCAGATTGGATTGTTAGAAAAGGTATGTAAGTCCACAGATGACATCAATCAGATATTTGATACTGGTAAACCACAACTCTCTTACTTGCATTTTGTTGGTAAACCTGGAATTCCCATAGTAACACAGGTACTGTTAGATAAAGATAAAGATTGGAAACTTAGATGTATATTAGCACAACATATATCTAAGCTGGAAACTAAACAGGCTATTGCTCCTTTAGAGAAGATATTAAATGATGAGACTGATATTAAAAATATTCGAGTAGCAAGTGCCATTGCATTATCTAACTTAGATTTTGATGAGGTGATTGAGCCTTTACTAAAAGTTGCTAAAGGTAATGATCGTGAATTACAATTAGCCGCTATTTACGGATTAGGTGAGTTGAGAAAGAAAGAAGTAGTGGATGAATTGAGGAAATGGATAGTTAATGAAAAGGATTTACAGATTAAAAAGGAATTGGAATTAGCTATTGAAAAACTTTCTACTAAGAAGGTGAGAAAAAGAAGTTGGCTTTTTTAAGTTCCCAGTATTGTGGAGTACGAGAGCTTCAGCTGAAACTACACTCCACACAATATATTACTCATTTTCTAACCTTAAATTCGGATTTGCATTTAACGATAGTGGTGCAAACTGTTGCTTGTGGTATTTAACATACCCTAATCCTGCAATCATAGCGGCATTGTCAGTACATAATTTAGGGGAGGGATAAAATACTCTCATTTCTTGTTCTTGAACTTCCTTAGACAACCTTTCTTTAAGACGAGTATTAGCAGCTACGCCACCACATAAGATGATGTTTTTTATTTCTTTTTCCTGCGCTGATTTAATTGTTTTGTCTACCAATACATCTACTATTGCCTCCTGAAAACTGGCAACGATGTCTTTAATAGACGGAATAGCTGATGTCTGAGCATTTAAAAAATATATTAAAGATGTTTTCAAGCCACTCAAGCTAAAATCAAATCTCCTTCTTCGCCATAATGGGCGTGGGAATTTAACTGCGTTTGGGTTACCTTTTTTTGCCAAACTATCAATTATTTGCCCGCCGGGATAGCCTAAATTAAGGAGTTTTGCTGCCTTATCAAATGCCTCACCAACCGCATCATCTATTGTCCTGCCTAATAGTTTATATCTTCCCCATTCATTGACCTGGATTAACTCAGTATGCCCACCAGAGACAATCAAGGCTATAGCAGGTAAGGAAAGTTGTGGGTTTTCTAAATATGTCGCATAGATATGTCCTTCTAAATGATTTATGGCTATGAGTGGAATACCTTTGGAATATGCCAGTCCTTTGGCAAAAGATATGCCTATGAGTAAGGAACCCACTAACCCGGGACCATGGGTTACAGCACAAGCATTAATATCATCTAAACTTATCTTTGCTTCATCCAAGGCATCTTCTACAACTAAATTAATTGATTCAATATGCTTGCGCGATGCAAGTTCTGGAACTACACCACCAAATTTTTTGTGAACATCTATTTGTGAGGCAACTACATTAGACAAAATCCCTTGCCCATTTTCAACTACCGCAGCCGCAGTCTCATCACACGAAGTCTCAATACCTAAAATTAACATAACTACATTACCTGAAGTTTACCTGAAAAATAGGTTTTTCACCACCCAGACACAGAGAATTTAAAAAGGATTGACACCACTTATGGTGTCATTGACAGCACAAGTGGTGTCAATAGTTTAAATTAGAAAGTACCCTTGTTTTCCTTTATCAGTTTATCAATTGCCCTTAAGATTATCTTTAAGGTTTGTAAATCAAAGACTAACAGAAAACTTCCCCAGAATCTTAAAAAAGGAGATTTATTAAATGTAGTTTGATAACACAGAACAGAGTCTAAATATGAAGAATCCAAAGTATGCGAAGCAAAATGTTGCAGATCTCCTACATTTAATTCTTGAATTAGCCAATTAAGGAACTCCTGTTTTTTATAAATAACAATATTAGGTATATAAGATACAAGTAAAATCTCTAAAAAGCTGGATAAGGAATAGGTATAAGTAGAAATAATCAGTTGCCCAATTTTTTCAAGAGAAGACTTGTCAGATTCAGAAATAGTGATAACAGAAGCATCTCTATTTTTTATGGTTTCATTTAACATCGAAAGTGCATTATCATAAGAAAGAATCATCAAAAGTTTTCCCATCACCTCCCCAAGTAACCGGACACTTATCCCCACAATAGATTCTGTAAACTCATCAACCAATTTATTAAGTCTGTTTACAGGTATTATCTTTACCTCCGGGATAGTAGGAATAATCTTCCCTTCTGCTAATTGTGATAAACAAGTACTTACATGACCATTGCCGATACTTCCAATTTCTTGTAATGCATCTAATTGAAGACTTGTCAATTGCATTGTTATAATTTATCCTTGCTGGTATATCTCCTTTACAGAAGAAACATACATGTTTTAAGAAGACACAAATAACAATGAAAATGTCATTGCGAGGAGCAAAGCGACGAAGCAATCCAGCGAGATTGCTTCCCATGAACTTGATTCAGGGTCGCTCGCAATGACAGAGAAAAGAAGTGTAGGTATTTTCAGAGGGAAAAGTATTCATTTGATAATTCTCATTATTGAGGATAGGAGATTTTCTGAAGTAACAGGTTCTATAATATAATCTAAAGCACCTGCTTGTACTGCCTCTCCTACATAGGATTCATGACCTTTGCTACCTAAAACCAAAATTTTTGCATTTTGATTAATAGCTATAATTCTTCTTACTACCTAAACATCCATCATATCGGAAACCTTAATGATTACTAACTCAGGTTTAAGCATACGATATTTTTCTATTGCTTCTATCTCACCTTTGCTTTCCCAACATTCACCTAATTTACTTTCGAGGAGCAAATCACGCATTTGCCCCCTACGCAACGCTGAATCATCTATCATAAGAATCTTCTTCATCTTATTTTTTTCGAACTTATCTCGGAATTAGTAACCGTTCAGGTTATACATTAAAGGTGTCAGAAAGGGGCCTGAATATTTACCTTTCTTTAAGCACCTCTTTCATTATTTGTATAAGATTACTGGCTTCAAATGGCTTATTACAGTAATTCTTTGCTCCCGCAGCTAATGCTTCATTAATCAACACTTGATATTCTACAGCACTAACTATAATTATGAAAGCTGTGGGGTCAATCTTGACTATCCATTTGATAGTCTCAATACCATTCATTGTTGGATCTGGCAAGACTATATCCATCAAAACCAAATCAGGTTTTAACTCACGATATTTTTGAATAGCAGAGGCTCCATCATACGCCTCCCCTACTATTTCATATCCCTCTTTTGTTAAGAGGTTACGCAGTATCATTCTTATAAACTTTGAGTCATCAACAAGAAGTACCTTGCGTCGTTTTAACCTCATGATGTTTTTAATCCAAACTTATTACGAATCTTTTCTACATCTTTAAAACTTATCTGGGTTTTGGATGCAAGATTAAAGTTGTCAGCTATTTTTTTATTTGTATCCTTTGGATTTTTGACAATCAAGGTAATAATTTTACCAATGTCTGCATCCTTTATCTTTTCGACATCCTCTTTTTTAACCTTGACATCGAATAATGTCTTTATGCCCTCCTTCTTAACTTTTCCCTTTATATCGTGAAAGGAACGAGCTGTAAAATCTAACAATGGTGCAAAATATGCAGCAACTCCACCACCACGATGTAAGAGCATCATCAGAAATTTAACAAATACCTTATCTTTTTTATCCACCTTTAATGTGAAATCTTTTTGGAAGGTTATCTCAACTTCATTTTTTTTACCTTCCACTGGTGTAATTGAAAACTTTCTTTTCATTTTACAACACCTCCTAATTAAAATATGGTTTCCTACCTTTGGGAGTGTAGGGTCAGAACCTACTCGAGAGGCTCCGGATTTGTGTTATATTTTATCATTAAATTAAAATTTAGTCAACAACTTTTTTTGATAAAAATTTATTCTGTCCCAGGTAGATCATGACCCCCTATTAAGGGTACTTATCGTTACCCACAAGTCCAAATACAGTTCATTAACAATTATCAATTAACCATTCACAATTAACAATTAATATTTGATGGTGATAGAATTAACAAATAGTGCTCAATGGTTAATTGTGAATTGTGAATTGCCAATCGCCAATTATCCAGGTTGCATATCTGTGTTATTTAGTCGCATTTTACCTCAAGAATCTATCCCATCAAGTGGTCTATTATAACACTAATACCCTATGGAGTTAAGTGTGTATTACGCTCAGCCGCCAGCGGGGGACACATAGTACCATACTTCTTATTCCATTGCCCTTGATAATTTCTAACCGCACAGGTCGAAAAATTGCGACCTGTGCGGTTGGGAATTATCAATAATGATGGGATAAGAAGTTAAAGAAAAGCGTAATTTTGTCGATATAAATGGTAGCAACAATAAAAAAGGAGGGCTACCAAATGGGGAATTATAAGAT
>JBFMDD010000223.1:0-9341 GCA_040754115.1 bacterium | reverse complement strand
TTTACTACCAATTTCAATCAATTTCTATAAATTTCCATTATATTTCTATCAGTTTCTATTTTTCTTGTAGTGTGAGATGAAAGTTTCATTTTCATTAGTGAACTTAACCATACAGGTCGAAAAATTTCCCTTTTGAGATGGGGTAGGGGGTGAAGGGAAAATTCGAGGTGTGTAAAGACTAATAAGTCTATCCTGGTCTTGACCATGAACTTGATTCAGAGGATTCAGGACAGGTCAGGAATCAACACTCAATTTTATCCGAGAGCGTTCACAACATATAAGGAGGAAATACTATGAACGAGAGTATAATTTTATGGATTGTATTGGGAAGTGGTGTTGTTGGATTGTTGTATGCCTGGTATCTGGCAACAACAATACTTAAAGAGCCTCAGGGAACTGAGGATATGATTCGTGTAGCAGGAGCGATTCAAGAGGGGGCAGGAGCATACCTGCGCAGGCAGTTTACTACTATTATCTGGTTAGTGCTTGTTTTAGGTATTGTTTTGCTTTTTACTTCCCCTCCATCTGAAGGTATAGAGAAGGCACAGGGAGAAGGATTTGATTGGTTTATAGCAATTGGTAGAAGTCTTGCATTTCTAATGGGGGCGCTATTTTCTGCCTTGGTTGGTGGTATTGGAATGAGTCTGGCAGTTAGAGGAAATGTTAGGACAACTCAGGCAGCGAGGTCTTCACTGCGTAAGGCACTAAAGATAAGTTTCCGCACTGGCTCAATTACAGGTATGATTTGTGTTGGATTAGGGATTATTGGCGCAACTATCATTTATATGATTTATGTAGATAGATGCTATGAGGTTTTAGTTGGGTTTGGGTTTGGTGGTTGTTTGTTGGCATTGTTTATGAGGGTTGGAGGCGGTATTTATACCAAAGCAGCAGATGTTGGTGCTGACCTGGTGGGTAAGATTGAAAAGAATATCCCAGAAGATGACCCCAGAAATGCTGCTACGATTGCTGACAATGTAGGTGATAATGTAGGTGATTGTGCAGGTATGGCGGCGGATATATTTGAATCTTATGAAGTTACTTTGGTAGCAGCAATGATATTAGGAACTATTGCATTACCACCAGCCCAGTATGGTCCAATTGGTGTTATCTTTCCATTGGTTGTCCGAGCTATTGGAGTTTTAACATCCATCATCGGAACATACATGGTGCAGGCAAAATCAGAAGAAGAACATGCTATGCGTCCAATTCAACGGGCGTTTACTACATCAGCTTTACTGACCGCAGGATTAACTTTTGTCCTCTCATGGTTCTACATGAATCATGATTTGCGATTTGCATGGGCAGTAACTATTGGTCTTGTCTTAGCCGTAGCAATATCATATCTAACCGAGCATTTTACTGGAACCAAGCAAGCACCAGTTCAAGAAATAGCTAAATCTACTCAGACTGGCCCTGCAACTACTATTCTCTCTGGCTTTGCAGTTGGGTTAGAATCCTCTGTTTGGTCTATATTCTTGATTGCTATAGCTATTGTTACCTCTATGCTTTTGTTTGGTGGTGATGTTAACTTAGCTCTTTATGGTATTTCATTGTGTGGGATGGGCATGTTGGCTACTACAGGGGTAGTTGTTTCCATGGATTCATACGGACCTGTAACAGATAATGCTCATGGAATTGGTGAGATGACTGGTGTTGGCCACGAAGGACAAACTGAGAAGATTACCAATCAACTTGATGCTGTGGGTAACACTACTAAAGCGACTACTAAAGGGTTTGCTATTGCTACCGCAGCTATTGCGGCTATCTCTCTTTTCTCTTCATACATTGGTTCATCAGGGTTAATTGAGACTGGGATCCGAATAAATACTCCGTTAGTTTTTGTAGGATTCCTTTTTGGTGGTGGTATCCCATTTTTGTTTTCAGCACTATTGGTCAAGGCGGTTGGTAGAGCAGCGGGCGATATGGTTAATGAAGTCAGACGGCAATTTAAGGAAATTCCAGGAATTATGGAAGGAACTGGTAGACCAGAATATGCCAGGTGTATTGATATTGCTACAGCTGCTGCTCAAAAAGAATTAATTGGACCAGGACTTTTAGCGGTTTTGGCACCAACTATTGTTGGCTTTACACTTGGGGCTGAGGCTCTTGGCGGATACCTGGTGGGTATTATACTATCAGGACAACTATTGGCTGTTTTTATGTCCAATGCAGGTGGCTCATGGGATAATGCTAAGAAATATATTGAAGATGGACATTATGGCGGAAAGGGAACTGATTGTCACAAGGCAAGTGTTATTGGAGATACTGTGGGTGACCCATTAAAGGATACAGCAGGCCCTGCTCTTAATCCTTTAATTAAAGTGATGAATTTAATTGCACTTCTTATTGCTTCCTTGATGGCTAAATTCTCACTGGTTAGACCACAAGAAGAGGGAATTACATTTACTCCAAATCCAATAGTTATTATATTGCTTTTCATTGCCTTGATTATAGTTGGAGTAGCTATTTACAGAAGTAAAAAGGAGGCATTCAAGGGCAAAGAGTAAATCAGAAAAACAGAAGAGAAGAACAAAGTAGGAGAACCTCTTTACTTTATTAAAAAAGGGAGGAATAAGAAGATGGATATAGTTAGTGTAATTGGAATTGTAGGTGGTATTGCTGCTTGTATTGGTTGTGTGTTGCTTGAAGAAATAGGGATAGTAGGAAAAGGGTATTTGAATATTCCTGGGGCGTGCATAATTGGTGCAGGCTCAGTTCTGGCTACTGGAGCAATGTTTACTATGAGTGAATTGAAGAAGGTACCTACCTTTTTAAAAATTATGTTTTTTAATAAGGAAGAGGAGCCAGGTGAGGTGATTGAAACAATGATTGCTTTTGCTCAGAAGGCCCGACGAGAAGGACTATTAGCTTTAGAGGCTGATATTGAGAATATTAAAGATCCATTTTTTCAAAAGGGAATTCAGTTAGTAGTAGATGGGGTAGACCCGGAATTGATTGAAGAGGTGTTGGATATAGAATTGACTAATATGAAACATAGACATAAGTTAGGAGAGGATATTTTTATGTCCGCAGGGGGTATCTCTCCTACTATGGGTATTTTAGGAGCTATTATGGGTCTAACTGGTGCGTTAGGTAAAATGGGTGGGGGAGATATTATGACTACTGTCCATGCACTGGCTATTGCTTTTATTGCCTCTTTCTATGGTGTAGGATTGGCTAATTTAGTTCTTATACCTATTGCTATGAAATTAAAAAAATTAAGCGAGAATGAGGTTTTTGTAAAAGAGCTTATTACTACAGGCGTTTTATCCATTCAAGCAGGAGATAACCCACGAATTGTAGAGGAAAAATTAAAGGCATACTTTAATAAAGGAGAGTGGCCTCTCAAAGCCGAAGGTGGGGGAGAATGACACTACAATTGTACAAATTAGTAATAATAGCATTAATTTTAATATTACCTGCTCAAGGTTGTTCACAAACCAACACTACTACCAAACCTGTAAAATCTGACCTAAAGGATATACCCCAAAATATTCGAAAGCCAGCAGTTGCAGATGCATTTTATCCTGCTAATCCGATTGAATTAAAAAATCAAATAGAAGGATTCTTAAAAAATGTAAAAAAGGAAGACTTCGATGGTAGAATCTTGGGATTAATGATTCCACACGCCGGTTATGTCTATTCTGGCCAGGTAGCTGCCTATTGTTTCAAACAACTACAAGGACTTTCTTTTAATACGGTAGTGATAATTGGAATGAGTCATTTTGCTCATTTTGATGGTATTGCAGTAGACAATAGTGATTATTATCAAACACCTCTTGGATTAGTAGAGGTAGATACAGAATTAGCATCTTCTTTGATTAACTCTCATCCAAAAATTAAATCATTACCTGAAGTTCATATAAACGAACATTCATTAGAAGTAGAAATACCATTTCTTCAACAGGTATTAAAAGAATTTAAAATTGTACCTATCTTGATGAGTGATCCAAGTGATTGTCAAATATTAGCGAGGAGTCTTATTTTAAATAATAATAAAGGCAAGAGAATTTTATTTATCGCCTCATCAGATATGACACATTATCCACCTTATGAAATAGCTAATAAAGTTGATAAAACAACCCTCTCTTTAATAGAAGAGATGGATATTAATAAATTAGTAAACTGGCTTAATACTCCTCATGAGAAGTGTTCTACTTTACTTTGTGGTTCAGGGGCAGTATTAACATTAATGTTAGTGGCTAAAGAGTGTGGAATAGACCGGGCTACTATCTTAAATTATGCCAATTCTGGGGATGTACCTATAATTGGAGATAAATCAAGGGTAGTGGGTTATGGCGCGGTCATATTTATACAAAAGGAGGAAAAAGCTATGATATTAGATGATGAAGAACAACAGGTATTACTTAAAATTGCCAGAAATACTGTAGAAAATTATGTTAAAAGCAGAAATATTCCACCAGTAGATGTAGATGAGTACCCAAATCTTCAGCAATTAGCAGGTGTATTTGTTACCCTTACCAAAAATAAGCAATTGCGCGGATGTATTGGCTATATCAAACCTATTGCTCCTTTAGCTCAAGCGGTGAGTAAAATGGCTATTGCTGCAGCAACAGAAGACCCACGATTTTCACCTGTTACTAAGGATGAATTAAAAGATATAAAAATTGAAATTACTGTGCTTTCAGAATTAATGCGAATAAATGATATTGAACAAATTGAGGTAGGCACACATGGACTTTATATTGTTAAGGGATTCAATTCGGGATTATTGCTTCCACAGGTAGCTACTGAGCATGGCTGGAATCGTGAAGAATTCCTTACTCATACCTGCTATAAAGCAGGACTTCCTCCAAATGCATGGAAAGAAAAGGATACAGAAATATTTATCTTTACTGGCTCTATCTTTCATGAAAAAGAGTAATTAACTTAAAAGCTTTAAGAGTTGTTTGAGGGTATTTTTTAACTCTGAGCGGGATATAACCATATCTATTAATCCATGTTCTAATAAAAATTCCGCTCGTTGAAATCCTGGTGGTAATTGTTGATTTATTGTTTGTTCAATCACTCGTGGTCCTGCAAATCCTATTAGTGCTTTAGCCTCTGCAATAATAATATCGCCAAGTGATGCAAAACTTGCTGTTACACCGCCAGTAGTAGGGTCAGTAAGCACAGAGATGAAAAGTCCGCCGCTGCTATTTAGTCTTGCTACTGCACTTGAAGTTTTAGCCATTTGCATTAAAGACATTATTCCTTCTTGCATTCTGGCACCACCAGAACCTGATATAATAATTAGAGGTAGTCTTGATGAAATAGCCTTTTCAATTGCTCTGGTAATCTTCTCTCCTACTACTGACCCCATACTTCCACCCATGAATTTAAATTCTAAAATGCAGATAACGACTTTATGGCCACCTATTGTGCCTGTACCAGTAACTACTGCATCTTCAAGACCTGTTTTTTCTTGATATTGAGCTAAACGCTCTTTATAGCTTTTCGAATCAGTAAAATTTAAGAAATCAGTCGGCTTAATATTAACATCATCTTCTACAAAGCTATCTTTATCTAAGGTAATTGCTATTCTCTCATGAACATCTATTCGAAAGTGGTAGTTACACTCAGGACATACCTTTAGATTATTTTCCCAGTCTTTTTTATAAATCATCTCACCACATCCAGTACACTTTACCCACAATCCTTCTGGGACATCAGGTTTTCTTCGTGTAATTGGGATAGTAGTATATTTAGGTCTTCTAAACCATGCCATTTTATGTCTCCTTAATTACATTTCTGCTTCTTCTTCCAGCATTACAGGAATTCCATCTCGGATTGGGTATTTGCGTCCACATTCATCACAGATTAATTTTTGATTTCCTTCGTCATAAGTAATATTACCTTTACATACTGGACAGGCTAAAATGTCTAATAATTCTTTATCAATCATTTTTTATCCCCCTTTTTTCAAATTTCAGAAATCAGATTTTCTGGGACGGTTCATTTTATCGTTTTTCCTATGATTTCTTTCGGATATATTTGTAAGCGTCCACAGAAAATTGAAATTGGAAATTAGAAATTGGGCTTTTACTTCCCTCCCTAATTTCTAATTTCCAATTTCAACTCTCTTTTCTAACCGCAAGATTTCAAACAAAAGTGAACCGCCCCGATTTTCTCTTCTATCCTCTGTTAATTATAAATTATACCTTTTATTTATAGCTATTGTCCGACACCATCGCTTCTTGTTTCAATATCTTACTTACCTTTTCTAAATCTTCTTCAGTATCCACTCCTATTGAAGAATGCCCAGTTTTAATCACCTTTATCTTATACCCATTTTCTAAAACCCTTAATTGCTCTAATTTTTCTACTTGTTCTAACTTAGTAGGTGGTAATTGTACTAACTTTAACAAGAAATCCTTACGATAGACATAGAGTCCAATGTGTTTATAAATATAAGAAGTGTATGGAGGGGTAACAAAAGGAATTAGAGAGCGGGAGAAATATAGTGCAAAATCGTCCTTATCTGTGACTACTTTGACTACATTAGGATTAGACAATTCATTTTCATCTGTGATTTTTTGTTTAAGGGTAGCCATATAAATTGTTGGGTCGGTAATAAGTGGTTTAACTACTTCGTCAATTGCATCCGGGGAAATTAAGGGTTCATCTCCTTGAATATTAACCACAATTTCTACATCAAGTTGTGCTGATACTTCTGCTACTCTTGAAGTTCCTGATTGATGTTCTTTAGAAGTCAAGACTACCTCTGCACCAAAATCTTTAACTTGATTATAGACTTGTATAGAGTCAGTTGCAACTATTAAAGTTTGTATGGTCTTAGACTTTTTAGCCCTTTCATAAACCCATTGTATCATTGGTTTATCTAAAATTTTAGCCAATGGTTTACCTGGGAATCTTGTAGATTCAAATCTTGCAGGTATTATCCCAACTACTTTCATATCTTATTTTTGTCCTTCCAGACATTAAAATATCCTAAAGCAAAGAGAGCTAAAATTAGCACTGGACATACTATCATAATCCACCCTGTCCACCAGTTATAACCTTGTGGAAACACAGAGAAGAAAGTTACCACTCCAGTGCAAATCCAAACTAACAATAGTAGCATTAAAGCAGATACAACTCGTAGGCGAAAGGCAGTAGCTTTTTTATCAAAGTCAGCTGTCTCATACCAGAGTTGTAATTTGACCAATTCCTCATTTAATTCATCTAACGCACCTTTTTGTATCTTCTCTCTTAAGGATTTAATCACCTCAGATAACTCTATTGATACTGTCGCTGGTCTTTTTTGTCCAGCCATCTCACTTAATATCTTTTCAATTTGTACAATACATTCTTCTTTTTGCTGCAAGTCTAACTTTTCATCCTCTTTGAGAGACAACTCAACATCCTCTAAAGGTACCTCAGGGGCAATATACATAGTTAATTTAATCCCTTCTCGCCTACCTACTGAGCGAATAAGGCGATATATTCTGGCTACCGAGATAGGTTGTTTGTTGATGAGGTCATTTTTTAACAGTTGGATGAGCTTACGCATTGCTTTTTTTGTCTTTGTAGCCACACTCATTAATCTACTACTGATAAACCATGTGAGCAAACTAGCCAAAAATATTCCAACCAACATCCCCACAAGTAACATACCTATAGTTATTATTTGTCCTTGAGTGAACTCAATATTCATCTTTTTATACCTCCTATTTATATTTTTCAATGATAGTTTGTATCAAATTAGTAGTTGATTTACCTTTAATCTCTGGGATTGTTAATACCTTACCTCCTGCAGAGGTAACAATTTCACGCCCTTTTATCTCATTTAGTTGATAATCACCTCCTTTAATCAATACATCTGGTATTAACTCTGAAATTACCCGCACTGGGTCAAGTTCTTCAAATATAAGAACATAATCGATACATGATAATGCGGCTAAAATTTCTGCTCTATCTTTTTGTGGCATTAAAGGTCTTATATTTCCTTTAATACCTTTAACTGACTTATCACTATTAATTGCTACAACTAAAATATCACCATAAGTTTTTGCCTTTTGAAGGTATTTTACATGACCAACATGTAGTAGGTCAAAGCAGCCGTTTGTAAAAACAACTTTTTTACCTTGTTTTTTTAACTTTGAGACTATATCTTTTAATTCATCAAGTGTTTTTAACTTGTTTATATCCATAATTTAGCCAAATTTTTTAATTCTTTCCTTCAACTCTTCTATTATTAATGTTGCAGTGCCTATTTTTTCTACTACAATTCCTGCGGCGAAATTAGCTAATTGGGCGGCTATTTTCATCTCAATCCCCGTCCCTAATGCCAATGCAATGACAGCTACAACCGTATCCCCTGCACCAGTAACATCATAGACTTCCTTTGCCACAGTAGGTATATGTGTAATTTCACCGTTTTGCTCAAATAGGGTCATTCCTTCCTCTCCTCTTGTAATGAGTACTCCTGCACATTCTAACTGCGATAAAATATTTTTCCCTGCAGCAATTAAAGATGCATCATCAATAATTTTTTTATGAATTAAAGTTCCTGCTTCATGAAGATTAGGAGTTATCAATGTAATTCCTTTATAACTCATGAAATGACTTTCTTTAGGGTCAACTATTATTGGGAGATTATGTTTTTTACCTAAAGGTATGATTTCTTCTAATAACCTGGGATTGATTATTCCTTTACCATAATCAGAGATAACAATACTCTGTACCTCCTGAATGACCATTCTACAGAAACTCAATATTTGTTTACAAACCCACTCGTCAACATCAGTTCGTTGTTCGCGATCTACTCTAACTACCTGTTGAGAATGAGCTATAATTCGTGATTTTAAAGTAGTTGGCCGTTCACTATCAACAATTACTCCATCTATTTCAATACCCTTTGATTTAAAATCTGCAATCAGTCTTTTACCCGTCCCATCATCCCCAATTACTCCTGTAGGGTATATCTTTCCTCCTAATGCATAGATGTTATTAACTACATTTCCCGCCCCTCCAGGGGTATAGGTGATTGAAGTTACATCTACAACAGGAACTGGTGCCTCTGGTGAGATACGTTCTACTTTCCCATGTATGAATTCATCTATCATCAAATCCCCTATAACTAATACCGTGACATTTTTAAATTTATCAACATTATCTTCTAATTTACTCATCTAAAAACCTCCTTAAACACTATAATACCAGATTTTATCAAATTAGTCAAGGGAAATTTCCGCTAACACAAAAAATATTTGACAAAATCCACTTACTTTGATATAATTATACTCAACACCGTTACAAATTGCGATTTTAGAGACGGCTCACTTTAGCGTGAAAGCTTGCGGTTAAAAAATGGATATGAAATTAGAAATTGGGGA
>JBFMDD010000222.1:2437-14893 GCA_040754115.1 bacterium | reverse complement strand
CTAATAATCTGGAGTGATATATTCTAAATGAGGCATATCCAAGAAAACCAAATATGATAAATATAAAGATATTAATTCCCATATCAATAATGGAGGGACTATTTTGAGTGTAGTAAAAAGGTGTTAGATTGATTTCTTTAATTCCCCGTTTAATATCATCTACATCAATGGAGATGTCAAATGGGAACATAAATACAAGTAAAATTAATAAACTATATAGAATGAGAAAGAGAAGGAGTGGATTTTTTTGCCTGAGTGTATTTAATTGATTAAACATCCTATCTTTAAAGGAGGTTAGAAATATATTACTTAAAATACAGCCTATCCAGGTACTAATAGTATTATTGATAATATCTGTAACACTACTCCTTCTTAAGATAGAAAATACTTGTAAAAACTCTAAAATTGAACTAAATAAAAAAGCAGATGATATACATATTAATTTACATTTAGCTATTCCCATACCCCTGTTTTGCAATCCCCAATATAGCAAAAAGCCATAGGGGAGAAAAAGTAAGAGATTACTCACTACATCAGGAATAGAAAATCTTCTTCCTTCATATTCATTATAAAATGGTATAAAGTTTGCCCGAGTGATACTTTGAGCAATATCTTCTAATTGAAGTGAGAAATCAAAAGGAATGAGTGTTCCATAGATAACATAGATGACAAAGACAAGCCATCCAATTAGCGGAAGATTTTTTTTAAGCCAACAATTAAATTTCATATTAAATCTTAAAATAGTATGATTTGGGATGGTTCATTTTATCGTTTTTCCTATGATTTCTTTCGGATATCTACTTGTATGAAATTGGAAATTCGAAAATGGAAAGAAAAACTTCTCATTCTATGCCAATTTTCTAATTTCCAATTTCTAATTTCTACCTTTCAATTTCAACTCCCTTTTCTAACCGCAAGCTTTCAAACAAAAGTGAACCGTCCCTATGATTTTAATTTATTCAACCTTAAACTTAGTAGTTAAGGAAATGCGTTGAGTATCGCCAAGCTCTCCATAAGGAATATATGCATAATCTAATTCCAGTATATCTTTTATATTAAATCCTATTCCAGTAGTAAATCCATTATCAGCATCATTACTTGAGTTATACCCAAACCTTAATTTTGAGATTGAAGTAAGAATTATTTCTGTTCCTAACTTGAATTTTATGTTGCTGGCAATTGATTTATTTAAGTCTAATGCTAATAGGATTCTTCTTTTTGGTATTTTATAAGATATGCCTAGTTTGAAATTTAAAGGTAATTTTTCCTTTTCCTGAATAAATTTCATCTTTTTACCTATATTTTGTATAACCGCTCCCAAGGTTAAACCACTATCCTGAAATTTATATAATCCACCTATATCGAAGACAAACTCATCACTTTCTTCGTTTTCTATCTTTAAATTAATCTTTTTAATAGTTGCCCCCCATAGAAGTTTCTCAGTGAACATTTGACCAAAGCTAATACTAAGAATGCTATCTTTTGCCTGAAAGTTTGATGTGAAATTTCCAGCAGTATCTCGACCAACTATATCATCCACTTTTAATATTATACCACTTAAGCCAATAGCCCCTAATTCTTCTTCTAAAGGTATGATAGTTGATACAAATTCATACCTTATCCCCTGAAACCAATCATTATGCATAAAATTAAATTCTATATCTTTAATTTGAGATATTCCAGCAGGATTCCAGTAGATAGCACTAAAATCATCTGCTATGCCTGTAAATGCCTCACCCATACTGCAGGCTCTTGCTCCAACCCCGAATTCTAATACCTGAGCAATGGTAGTTCCAGCTTTCTTGTAAATCTTAGCTTCTGCGTTCAAAGAGTACAAAATAACTAATATAATAACCATTAATAAATTTACATTTTGGATTTTGGATTTTGGATTTTGCATTTATATTCTCCTCCTGTGCACCTCAGAATAGCGCCATATTTTAGGTTTAAAATCTTTCTTATTAATAATTTGTGCCATATCTCCTGAAGGACCAAGTACCCATAACCCTCTCTTCTCGGCATAGTTTTCTACTCCACCTTCCAATCTTATCCCGGCTACTATCCCTATTACATTTACTTCTCTATACTCCGGGAAAAAGTCAAAAAACTTGCCTAATCTATCCTTTACAAACTCATCTATTGCCCTTCTATCAAGATTACTCCTTACCTCTGTAACTAAGATTACATCCTTCCCATTTTCTCTACCCATAGCAAATATATCTATTTCTAATGTATCCTCTCCTTTATGTCTTTCTTTGCGAGTTGAAATATCAATTATTTTAATACCTTGTTTTGAAAATAACTTAGGTATGGAAGGAAATACAATTGCCTCTACAAATTTACCCAAACCATCAGTTAAATTCCCTACCATCTTATTTACCTTCTCTATCTCCTTATCAGTCTTTTCTATCTCTTTATCAGTCTTTTTAGTAAGTCTTTCTATTTCATCATTGGTCTTTTTAAATTGCTCATCAGTCTTTTTTTGACTTTCTTTAAGTTCATAAATCTCAGTAGCTATCTGATCCAATCTCTCTTTTAATTCCTTAAAATAACCATTTTCTGGCATAATATCTCCTCCTTTTATCGAACTATTGCAATCTTACCAATGCATTTCTCTCCCAAGCCTTCAATCACATAAATATAAACTCCACTGGCTAAAGGCTCACCATGATTATTTGTAACATACCAATATTCGTATCCATTAGTAGAGGAATACTCTTTCTCATAGACTAACTCACCTGTAATCTTGTATATTTTTATCGTTACACTATTCCCTAATCCCTCAAATGTAATTTTATCATGTCCTTTAATTGGTTTGAATGGATTTGGATAAACCTTTACATCACTTAAGGTAGATGCAGGAGATGAAGGTAATGCTACTGCAAAAGTTGATAGAGTAGTAATAGTAACCTTGATTACATTATTTTCAGTATAAATAGTTTCTCCTGGAAGCATCTCCCAGCGATTATTATTTTCATTTAATCTATAGATTTTAAGTTTTCCCTCTTCATTTTGTGATAATCCTGCCTCAGGATATGTAATAAAAATAGTTAAGGTTGTAGTTGGCATTTCCTCTTCATTATTTGGATTTATAGCTAAGAGTTGCCATGTTGAACCAATTGATTTTTTAATCTTAGGAGTAGCATGAGCAAAATTAGTTACAGGTAATGGAGCCAATTGTGTAATCGCAAAAGTAATGGTTCCTTCAAATGCATTACCAGGAACATCTACTTCTATCTTTTCAGTACCGGTGGCAAAACTTATAATGTCAGGTAGATAAAAATACCTATCTACCATCCTAATCCCATCCGAGGTAGTTGACCAACTGCCCCACATATCAGCACCATTTTTAGCCCTTATTCGATAATAATATGTACTGCCAAATTCCCTTCCAAGTATAAGATAATAAGTTACTGTAATGTTATCAGTAACAGTATTCCAACTGCCTGAATTTTTTCTTTCTTGAAGTTCATAACTTGCTATTCCTGATTCTGTATCCGTAGCAAAAGACCAACACACCCAATAATTTCCTGTACTACTAACATCGCGGTCAATATCACCTACCCAATATCCTTCTGTAATAGTACCTATTACAGAAGGAGAAGAGTTATCCTTAGTTGGTGTAGCACTACCCTGGACAGTATTTGTAGCAGAAGAATAATTTACCCCATCGAATGTAAACGCAGTATAATAATAAATCTGTCCATCGAATAATCCTACATCTGTAGTAGTAGTCCCTTTGCTTTTATAAATTGGTACTCCATCTTTAGGTGTTTGAGGAAAATGATCAAGATGTCTAATTATCTCTACCCATACGAAATCCTCATCTTCAGGATTATTCCAGCTTAAAGCTATCTTCTCGAACTCACCCTTAACAGTAAAACTCCCTACAAGCCCTGGAGGAGTAGTATCTGTTGCCATTGCTTGAGCAAATACTCCTTCAGAATAATTTATCCCACCATCGGAAGTAAAGGCAGTGTAATAATAAATAGTGTTGGGAGTAAGTAAAGTCTCTGTATAAGTAGTCGAAGTCCCTCGATAAATTTGTGTTCCTTCAGTAGGAGTAGTGGCATAGGTACCAGTATTCCTTCTAATAATGACCTCTGTCACTCGACTATCTTCAGGGAATGTCCACTCTAATGTCATCTGACGGTTATTCCCTGGAGTAACAGTAAAGCTGCCTACATCTGTTAAAGTCCCTTTGGGATACCCAACTACATAAGTAGATAAACTACCTATTTCTACCATGATTACATCTTCTACTGGAATAACTGTTTGCGAACCAGGTACTAATTGCCATAATTCATCAATAAATCGATAGATTCGATAATCAGATTCTGTCCCAGCAGTTAATGGAGAATATAAAAACATAATCGTCAAAGAACCTACTGGTTGTACCTCTTCCATGGTATTAGAATCAAATGCTAAAAGCTCATAACATTGACTCAAAAATTGATGCATCTGTGGAGTGGAAGAAGCAAAATTAGCAGGTGCTGAAATCTGACTGATTGTAAAGGTAACTGATCCTACAAAGGCATCATTAGGAATATCAATCTTTATCTCTCCATAGAAAATACTACCAATAGTTGGAAGTGTTACCTTTTTATTTACTACCCTTACACCATCTGATGTAGTAGACCAACTACCCCATAATCCTGCCTCATTTTCTGCCCGAACTCGATAATAATATACATTGCCAGAAGTTTTACCATAGATATAATAACTAAGTTGAGAGGTGGTTGTTTTTGTAGCCCATGTACCGTCTGTACCTACCCTTTCTTGCACTGCATAAAGTATTACTCGCGATTCATTATCTGTAGCCGAACTCCAATAGATAGTGTATGCTCCTGTAGCGTTAATATCCTCATCTGGAAAGCCTTCCGTTACAGTCCCTGGAGCAGTTGGAGGAGTAATATCAGAAGTTGGTGTAGCACTTCCTTGCACTGAAGCTGTAGCATGTGAATAGTTTATACCATCATAACTAAATCCAGTATAATAATATACCTGCCCTAAAATTACATCTGTATCTGTTGTAGAGGTTCCATTCCCTTGATAAATGCATATTCCATCATCAGGACTTTGAGGGAAATGATAAAAATTACGAATTATCTCTGTCTGTACAAAATCTGTATCTTCTGGATTACTCCAGCTTAATACTATCTTCTTATACTCACCTTTAACAGTAAAACTCCCTACAAGCCCTGGAGGAGTAGTATCTGTTGCCATTGCTTGAGCAAATACTCCTTCAGAATAATTTGCCCCTCCATCTGATGCAAAGGCAGTGTAATAAGAAATAGTCCCTAAATTATCTAATCTTTCAGTATAGGTAGCTGAAGTCTGTGTTCTTGTGCCACTAAAAATCTGTGTTCCTGAACCAATAGTTGTTGCATAAGTACCTGTATTGCGAATAATGATTATTTCTTTTACCCTTTCATCACCTGGAAATGTCCAATTAAAGAAGACCTCACGATTAGTTCCTGCAGTAGCTGTAAAATTACATATTGTGTCTAAAGAAACAACAGGCCAGCCTACCACATAGGTCGACAAACTGCCTACTTCTATCATAATCAAGTCTTCTTCTGGTATGATTGTTGGAGTACCAATTACATTCCAACAATTTTCTTCTAATCGATAAATTCTATAATCTGCCTCTGTACCTAATGGATAAGGAGTATAAGAAAGAATTAATGTAAGTGAACCAACAGGTTGAACCTCATTTGTATCACTTCCAAAAGCTAAAAGTTTATAACATGAGGTTACAGCCGCATTCATCTTTGGAGTAGAAGAGGCAAAATCTATTGGAGGGGAAATCTCACTTATTGTAAAGGTAACAGAACCAACAAAGGCATTAGCTGGAATATCAATTTTTACCTGCCCATAGCCAATGGTAGTCGTAGCAGGAAGTTCTACTGCTTTATCCACTACCCTTATCCCATCTGATGTACTTGACCATGACCCCCATAATTCTGCTTCATTCTGTACCCGAACACGATAATAATAAACCTTGCCAGAGCCTTTGTTAGGAAAATAGTAACTAAGTGCATTTATATTTACAACCGAAGTCCAACTACCATTATCTATTTTCTCTTGAAGTTCATATGTTATTACCTCTGACTCTCTATCATTAGCCGACTTCCAATACACTGAATATGTTCCAGTATCAGTAATGTCTTTATCTGGAGAGCCTTCCGTAACAGTTCCTGGAGCACCTGGAGGAGAGGTATCTTTTTGTGGAGTAGCATGGGCACAACTAAAACTACCTGTTGAATAAAATGCAGTATAATAATAAGGTATACCATTTATTACATCACTATCAATATAGGTTATCTCATTACCACTATATACAAGAGTTCCATCGGTTATAGTTCCTGGGTAACTACCAACCTTACGAATAAGCATTACTATATCCAGATTCACCTTTAGCCAGTTTAATACTATTTTATTATGTCCAGGTGTAGCTGTAAGACTACCTATATTAGATAATATATAAAAAGTAGCCTCTGCTTTTGCATTAGAATCTATTCCAGTAGCAACGACAGATGTGATGCCATAAGGCTGGGTATCAACTAAAAATGGAATGGTAAAAGAGGTAGTGAAAGTACCAGTTGCATCTTGAGTAACTAATGCAATAGATAAAACATTCCCAAAATCAATTCTGATTTCTTCAGTAGGCAAGAAGTCATGACCTTGAACGCTAACCAAAGTACCAATAGTACCTGAAGTAGGCGAGATTAAAATAGTAGGTGCCGCCTCAAGTGGTGAGGTAGCAATAAGCTTTAATAATAACATCAGCCATAGCAGACTACTATTTATTAACCGATAGGAATTTGATTTTTTAAGCATTTGAATAGTGTTTCCTTAAAATTAATACATTATTTTCAGAAGTCTGAAATTCCTTAAAAACACAAAGTAGTACTCTATTTAGACCATTCCCTAAATCTTCGATTTTTGGGTAGTCCAAGAATGAGCTAAAGATTCACGAAACTCCACAGCCAACTATATCACATAATCTTAAAAAAGTCAATAGAAAGTTTTAGAAACTTACCCACAGCTCTGTAGTGCCACAAAATAACTAATAGTTAGAGCATGCTACAGGAGGGAATTTGGGGGACAAAGATTTGGAATTTAAAGTTACTGGGCTCAAATCTTGAATATGGAATTCGCTAATCTATTTCCCATATTCAATGTCCGACCCAAATATAGATGTAAGGTAACCGTTCAGGTAGCTAAGAATTTTGCAGTTTATTAGGTTCCAGGTTCAGGGTTCAAGGTTACTAAGCGATAAAGATTATACTGGACACTGCCATTAACTGAGCTATTTAGGGACGGTTTATTTTCATCGTTTTCACGGTGATTTCTTTTGGAAATTGGAAATTAGGTCTTCACTTCTTTCAATTTCATATCCATTTTTTAACCGCAAGCTTTCACGCTAAAGTGAACCGTTTCTAAAATCGCAATTTGTAACGGTGTTGAGTATAAATTTCATTTTTATCCATTAGGGGGATATTTTCCCCAATCAAGGAACAGTAGTGAATACTAACTTAACAAATCTCTTTTTCCCTACCTGAAGAATTCTTGGGGTAGTCAAATCCAATTCAAAATTTAGCTCCTCTACCCTTTTTTGGTCTATTTTAACTCCACCTTGAGCAATCAATCTTCGTGCCTCACTTTTGCTTGGAGCTGATTTGCTCATTACAATAGCATCTATTAATCCAATAGATGTTTTATTCACTTTGAATTCAGGTATTTCTTCAGGCAATTTTTTATCACGAAATATTTGCTCAAATTCTTCCTCTTTCCTTTTAGCCTCATCCTCATCATAATAAAACTTAATTATTTCCTTAGCTAATAATTTCTTTGCCTCTTTAGGATGTAGAAATTTTATCTCATTTAAAGAAATATTAGTCAACAGTTCAAAGTATTTTGGCATAAGGGCATCAGGGATGGACATCACTTTACCAAACATCTCTTTTGAAGAATCAAGCACCCCAATATAATTACCATAACTTTTGCTCATTTTTCGTACGCCATCAGTACCTTCTAATAGTGGCATGGTAATTACCACCTGTGATTCCTGACCATAATCTCTTTGTAGTTGTCTGGCTACCAAAAGGTTAAATTTCTGATCCGTCCCACCTAATTCCACATCTGCCTTTACTACTATTGAGTCATATCCTTGAAGTAAAGGGTATAGGAATTCAACAATGGTAATTTCTTTTCCGTCTGCATATCGTTTTTTAAAATCATCTCGTTCTAACATTCGAGCTACAGTATAGCAAGAAGAAAGTTTCATTATTTCATGAGGGGTAAGTTTATCCAACCATTGACTGTTAAAAACCACCTCTGTTTTATTCTTATCTAATATCTTGAATACCTGTTCTTGATATGTTTTTGCATTCCTTTCTATTTCTTCTTTACTCAATGGTTTTCGTGTTACATCTCTACCAGATGGGTCACCGATGCGAGCGGTAAAATCACCAATAATGAATATTACATTATGTCCTAAATCTTGAAATTGGCGTAATTTTCGTAAAATAACTGTATGTCCAAGATGAATATCTGGCGAGGTTGGGTCTGCACCAAATTTTATACGAAGAGGCTTCTTTGACTTGAATTTCTTAATAAGTTCCTCCTCTAAAATTATTTCCTCTACCCCTCGTTTAACTATATCTAACAATTTATCTCCTATTTATATTTTAAAAATGCACCTGAGTAGATAGTGATGAGGTTTCTGACTTATGGCATTGGTTATCATAGACTTTTTGATGGATATAACTCAAAGAGAGATTTTCTAATATCTCAAAGTTTATTTTCCCTGTAATGGTGCTATTAGGGGCATTAAAATCAATCAGGTGATATTTCTTTTCTCTTCTTTCATGGTCATATCTTATAGAAGCAGAGATATTTCGTCTACCAATAAGTTGGAATAAATCCTCCTCTAAATTTAGCTCCAAATGTAGAATTGGAGCATCAGATTCTTTTAGGTCTTCATATCCTCCAGAGAATAATACTAATTTTGCTATATCCAGGTCAGCTCCTACATACCAGCCTTTTTGACTCTTTGTTTCTTGTAGGCTTTCAGTCCCTTTCCTTGTAACTTCATACAACGGATTAAAAAAGCCTGGGACAAATTTAGCATCCAAATCTCTAAACTCTGTTTTATATCCTATAGTACTATTAATTTGAGTAAGTTGTAGTTTTCCACCTAACCCTGAGGCAATACCATCACCAAAATCTTTAATTTTAGCATAATCTAAATGAATGGCTAACACCTCATCATAAATTGGCAATTCAAAATCTGCCCCATAAATAATTAGGTCATTCTTGTTCCCTAATTGAGGTTCTGTATCACTAACATAAGTAGCACCAATGATAATTTTATTTACTAAAGGAATATCTACATTCGTTAACGGCTTAAAATAAATTCTTCCCCCACAAACTCTTGGGTCAGTAGCATCATTCACTAATGTCTCTAATCCACCATATTTTAAATTAATATCTAAAACTGAGCCTAAAACCCCTTTACTTGTATCTGTTCCTTGATTAGAGTACCTATCAACAATAAATCCATGTCCTAAACTAGCGTTTGATAATTTTCCTAAATGAAGGTATAAAGGTTTATCTCCTTTCTGTGCCCAACGAACATAATTTATAATATTACCTACTTCCTCCCAATCTTCATCCCTGAATCCATCCTCATCATTCCAACGAGCTAATATGTTTAGTCCAATCCCAAATTTACCTCTACTAAATTCAGGTTGTAAAATCAGTTCATTATAATATCGGTTATCAATCATCCTTGAGCCTACTATAGCTGATAAAGAAAACTTTTTCTTTATCTCTTTTGGCTTTTTAGTTTTTAATTTTTGTTTAGGTGCTGGTTTAACCTCCTTTTTCTGAGTGGCTTCTTGAACAATAGGCAGTTCTTCCCACTCTCCCAGATATTTATTTTTCTCTTCAGAAGTAATTTCTTGAGGTTCTGTTACTACTCCATCTGGAGTTACAGTTACTTTTTGATTTTCTTTGAGTAAATATCGTTGAGTTCCAGGTAAATTTTGTATCCATATCTCTCCTTCTTCAATAATTGCCTTCGTTGTTCCATCTTTTTCTACAAAGGTACCCCATTTAGTTCCACGGATTCCTATGACCGCCACAGGGGTAATGACTTTAAAGTCTGACTCAAAGTGTTTAAGTTCTTTCACTTGAGTTCGTAATTTACCAATCCAGAGGTTAAATCTTAAGTTTATCGCTGAAGTTTTAGCATCTTTTTTAAGCTCTAATATATCCATAGTAGAATTTTCTCCCATAGTAGCAATAGCATCATCATCAAAGGTAATAACAACCATAGATTTTTCACCTGTCTTTATCCTATTATTTATTTTCAATTTCATTCCCTTAGTAACCTTGTTCCATTGAATCTCACCAACAGATTGCACTTCTACAGTACCATAAATCTTAGTTACAACCCCCTTCTGTTGGTCTGCAGCATAAGAAACTACTGCAAAAGCAAATAGAGAAAAAATAACCGATAATCCAATAATTTTTTTACCACTCATTTGAGAACCTCCTTTTTATTTTTGAATGCTCTCGGATAAAACCTGTTCCTGACAGGTTCAGGAATTGATTGTGGGAAACAACAAATTTCCATCAATTTCTATTAGTTTCTACTAATTTCAATTTTTTTAATAATATCTCCCTATCTCCTTAATCTTCACATCTCCTTTTTATACACAGGTCTAAAGTTAACTGAATTTAGTATTGTGTGTCCGGAATTGGCGGAATTGGACGCAAAAAGCAACTTCCTATCAGTCCAAAAATGCTTCTTGACAATATGGAGTTCCCGTTCCTACCTTAGTATTTACTTTAATGGTAATATATACCGCATCTTCTGGATTACATATATTACCATTAGTATCCCAATACTCAAATTGAAGCCCAGTATTTGTACCATTATATGGTATAATATAAGATCCTACTTTCACACTCCTTATAAATGATAATGTTGTCCAGGTACCTTGAAATGGATTTGAATCATTAGTATTTAATACTTCATAGTTATCTTCTTTAAGTTCATCATCTAATTCTGAGTTTTTATGTTCTAACCTATACTGATATACACTCCACACCTCTGTTTGAGTTCCAAGAAGCGGATTCATTTCTTTACGAATATTTCCTTTTATATCAGTTGAAAGAGCTAATAAAGTTAAAAGACTGGAAGTACCATTATTAGTACTATAAAAATTTTTTTGCTCTGGGGATTACCTATCCATCGTTCATGCACTATATTTTCTGCACTTCTTACTTTTGACATTATCCATCCTATGGTTAAACGGGCATTTTGTTCTGCATAGATTTTATTATTTTGCATCTTTAAAGATTTTTGTGTAGAAAGGGAAAATGGTATTAAGAATACACAACATAAAATTATTATTATTACTCCTGTAAACATCATTTCTACCAAGGTAAAACCATTTATCTTTTTATCCATACTTTTTTACTCACCTTTCTGTGTTATAAAGATATCTACAAATAGTGTAACTTTCATATTTACCTTCTTCAGATGGGTAAAATTTACTACCTCTAATAGGATAAGTTACTGTAACCTTTATCTCTTTATAATCATTTGGAGGATTTCCATCACCATCATTTCCTCCATTGTCTGCATTATCATAAGAGTCATCGAAGTCAGTAACATTGCACTCAGGAAGATATTCAATCCCACTTACTTTAGTAATTGTGCCAAATAGCGGTGGATTATTAACGATTGTAGTAGTTATTGACCCAAAGGCATATCGAGACAATACATCTTCTAATCTTTGAACGGCAAGATGATTAGCTACATCTTCACGGTCTAAAATTATTTTACCATGCATTAATTTTCCTTGAAGAAGTAATATTCCTGCTAATATTGTTACTAATAAGGCTGCAGATATCATTAATTCTATCAGCCCAAATCCTTTTTCTTTTTTAATAAATTTCGTTTTATTATATTTATAATCCTACATCTTCAATAGCCTCTTTTGATAATAACCTGTAAAGAAATCGCATCTCATAATTGAATAATCCAACTAAACCTAATCCTAATATTAACAAGCAGGTAACTATAATAAGTACAGCAATTAGCGAAAAGCCTTTTTCTTTTTGGTGAATATAAAAATTTTTTTGCATTTTAAATCACCTCCCTATCCTTATTTTTAATTATACCATATAAGTTATTAATAGTCAATAACAATTTTTAATAACTTTGCGATTCAGACAATAGACTATAATTTCAAAGGTACCTCTATATAACACTAATTGGATTAATAAGTTACCACAAAGCTCACAAAGGAGACACAAAGGACACAAAGAAATGTAAAAAAGGAAAGAGATAGTTTAACCTTAAATCGGCAAGTGACCTTTTCTCTATACCTTTAACCACTTGATATATAAATACTTAACTCATTAAAAAATCTG
>JBFMDD010000222.1:0-2427 GCA_040754115.1 bacterium | reverse complement strand
AGAGATACTTTAAATCTCTGTGCTCTCTGTGTTAAAAAATCATCCATACTTTGCATATTCGATGAAGCTTAAGATTTGAACTCTACTGTCTGAATCACAGATATTCTTTAAAAGTTAATTGACAAAAATAGATTTATGTGGTATTATTTTTGAAAAGTAGAGGGTAGAAAGTAGAGAGAAAAAAACTTGCTACTTTAAGGAGGTGAGTTGAATTGGTAAAGAAATTATTTTCTGCTGGTTTGGTTTATTTGAGTATTATTTCCTCTTATTCGGCTGTAGCTGCAAAGGTAGAGAGATTTCTACTTAGTGAGCCAATACCAGGAATAGGTAGTTCAAGTAGCTATCTGGTTTATTATGGAGACTGGACTCCAGAGAAAATAGATGAGGCAGAAAAGTTTGATTTAGTTATCTTGCATCCTGATACCAATGTTATACCTGCGGATATAGCTAATATTAAGGATGGGGTAGATGATATTACGGGGAATGATGATGTGTTGGTATTTGGGTATTTATCCATAGGTGAGGATGATGTAGATGAACCAAGAATAGGAAATGGAGAGGGACCTGGTGGGTATGCTTCATGGTATATGGATGATGCAGATAATAATGATTATCCTGACCGCAATGGCGAATGGGGTAGCTTTTATGTCAATGCAGGCGACCCGTATTGGCAGGAATTTATTAAATCTGCTACTCTTCCAGGAAGTGAAACTGCTGGTTCTGATTATATCATTTATACATTAGGATGCGATGGGTTATTCTTAGATACGATTGATACTGCCTCTCCATGGGGAAATTATGGTTACACTGCCCAGGGGATGTCTTCATTTGTCCAGAAGATTGAATCATGGTATCCAGAAAAATACCTGATTGCCAATCGTGGATTATTCTACTTTGACCCAGCCCAACCAGCACATCAATGGACAATCCGACCTTATATTGATGGAGATATGTTTGAATGCTATTATACCGAGTGGGATTGGGATAACAATGTAGGTACAATAAGTCCTTATTTTACTGATAATAAGACCTACTGGTCACCAATAGTAAACACTGCAGCACAAAAAATAGATGGTTTTACTGTCTTTTGCTTAGATTATTTAGCCATAAATCAAGCTGATTATAAAGATATGTTTAATACACAAATTGACGAGGTAATTTCTCAACAGGGTTGGACAGATTATATTTCATCTATATTTTTAGATGAGATAAGATATGATGTGTATAACTATCTGCATGATTTACCAAATATATTAGTTTCACCAATTGCTGGTACTGTTGGTACTATAGTGACTATTTTCGGTACTAATTTTTATAGGAATGAATATATAAGGATTGATTTTGGCTCTATTAAAAGGATACATGCTACTTGGGCTAATAATGATGGAAGTTTTTTTACTACCTTCATAGTACATTTCCAACCACCAGGGATAAAGACAGTTACTGCTATTGGGGTCTTAGGAAATACTCCTGCAACTATTACCTTTGAAGTAATACCTTCTGGTAGTCCACCGACAAAGATTGATGACCTTAAAGCAATTAATCCAACTACTTTTTCTGTAACATTAGAGGCAAGTGCGTGGGCAGGAGATTATACTGATTTCTTAAGAGAGATATAGGCAAGGGAAAATTTAAATACTATCAAATCTGCATTAGAGGCGTATTATAAGGATAATAATGGTCAATGGCCTTCTGATTTCTACACACTTATTTTCTCAGGTTATCTTCGAAATATCCCCAAAGCTACCCTACAAAGAAGTAACCCGCACAACAACTCAATGAATGTAAAAATTGTCAATACTGCTTTTAACGAATATATATCCGCATCTCAAATTACAGATGAAGGTGGTTGGATTTATAGCCCTAATAGTGGTGATATTAGAATTAATTGTAGTCATCAGGATACTGGAGCATTTTTAGACCCACCACATTACCGTGAATATTATAAATATGCTCATGAAGAAGATGACGGATTTATTGGGATGAATTCATTTGATATTAGATATTCTACATCTCCTATAACTGAAGGTAACTGGGCATCTGCAAATAAATGTGAGAATGTACAATTACCATACATATTTCTTATATTAGGGCTTCAATCTGATACTACTTATTATCTTGCCTGTAAGGAGATGGATGAAAGAGGTAACTGGTCTTCACTTTCAAATGTAATTGATACTAAAACACTAACAGAACCAGAATGGATAACTTCTAATCTTACTACTTTTGACCCTACACCAAGTTCTGTAATCTTCACATGGACTCCATTATCTTATATCAGTCGGGTAAGAGAAAAACAAACAGAACTAAATCTAAAAAAGCTAAGAGAGGCTATTGATAGTTATTATAAACCTTAAATCGGCAAGTGACCTCTTCTCTATACCTTTAACCACTTGATATATAAATACTTAACTCATTAAAAAATCT
>JBFMDD010000221.1:0-4222 GCA_040754115.1 bacterium | reverse complement strand
TGGTTGAATTTTAGAGTGGTTTTCAACTCCTACACTTATCCATTTAATATTCTCAAAATTAGGATTATTTTTAGCCTCATAGCCAAATGGGAGTTGAGCATAGTTATACGGAGGTGTTTTAGTTCCTGTTCTTTTTCCTTCTTCAATTAGCTGAATTAGTTTATTTTTAAAATCATCTAAATCAATACTTATTAACTTCCAGCCCGAAAAGTCAATTGGTAATGTATATCCAAAATAATTATTTTCATCCAATCCAAATCTAATAAAGAATTTTCCCGCTTTATTCTCGCTATAAAGCCAGAATTTAAGATACTTATACTTATTATAATTTTGTTGAGTATAAAATGTGCGGTAGGTATAACCTTTTGTTGGAGTTATGGTAGTTGTTGGACACTCTTGTGTAGCTGTGCCTAACTGATAAGTTAATACCAGAGTTTCTTCTCTCTTCATATCCTCATCTGGATATAGGTCTTTATAATCTGCACTATCTCTAATAGAGTTATAAAAATCATCCTCAGCATTTTTTGAGCTAATATTAAATGTGCCAACTTGTGGAGGAGTAACCGTCCCGATTGCCCATCTACTACTACCAATAATTTCAATACCTCCTATACAGATTTCACCTTCATTAGTAGAAGTATGTGTTCCTTTAAATCGTAATCTGATATGAGTAATTGCACTCCAGCGAGGTGTACCCGTACCTATTTGTGCCTGTGATAAAGGGATAGACCATAATTGCCAATTCCCTATTTGATTTCTAATTTTAACCTTTTGTTTAAATTCTTTAACCTTTAATACAAAATACTCCTCTTTTGTACTTAAAACCCCATCTCCATTTAAGTCTTCAGTATCAAGTTGATTATTATCTGCCCCTATTTTAGTGCTAATACCGTCAGGATACTTAAATGGCCATCCTACATCTTCTCCTTTATTTAGTATATAATCTTTTGGTGAGGTATCTTCAGTTTTAGGTTCTCTTGGTATTGTTCCTGTGCCATCAGCATGTTCGGATACCTCACCTAAATCAATATATAGTTCATCTATTTTGTCAAAATCATTGTCTCTAAACCAAACTTCTAAATGGGTATAATCAGAGAAATCAAGTGGGATATTAGATAATGGTTGAACAATAGAAATCCATGAATCCGTTCCAAAGTCTGTATAATAAAGTCTTAATACATTTTCATCTATTGTATCGTCTTCTTCCCATTTTACATTCTCTTCATAATCATAAGGACCGGATATTTCACTCAGTGGGCGATAAGGGGGAGCGGATGTTATCAAGCTACCATCACTTTTTTTACAGTAGAGTAATTTACCTCTTTTAGCCCCCTTCTCAGGTTCAGGTAAACTACCTAATTGCCATGAGTTTTCATCCATCGAGATTTTCCTTGCCTCTTCAACTCCTTCCATCGAGTCAATTATAGCAGAGCCAAAGGTATTTTCATTCTTGTATGATTTAGCTACCTCACCTGAAATTGTCATATCCACTGGTATATTATTATCAAGATTAAACAGATTTTTTAACATATTGGTAAGCTTAATAGAAGTGTTTACATCTATTACCTGTAAATTCCCAAGCATTGGGTCAGAAACATTAGGTATCTTCTTTAATTTAGGTGCTCCTTCATAAAGATAGGTAGAACCAATTGAAAAATTACTATTTGGGTTAAACTCTCCTCGCAGACCTGCTACTGTTTTTTGGTATCTTGTACCTATAAAAGGTGTATATTCATAATCTATTTTAATAGTGGTATATTCAGTAATATTTACATGTTGCATAAAACTCAAAAAGCCTGTATCATAGTCAATGAAGTAATCTGTATCCCGAGTTAACAGTTTCCCATCTACATATACCTGTTCACTTCCTTCAACAATATTTAGATAGCCCAACATATAACTCTTTACTTTGGTAGTATATGTTCCCTTGATAGTATATTTATGCTGTTTAGAATAATCATCACTGGGATGATATGAAACAGATAGTGTGTCAAGATAATCTTTTAACTCATTCATGTGGGTATTTAAGAAAGGATTTGTTTCTGTCCCTATAATGTTAAATGGGGTTATATCCGGGAATTTTATGATACCAGTATCATGGTCAATACAATCATTGTTTTTATCATTATCAACCCTGCCATCACCATTAGTATCTAAGCCAAAAATTTGCAAATAGTAATATTCATCTGTATCTTTTTTATTATTATAAGGTGGTTTATCAAAGAAATCTAATCCTCCATTATCTATAATCTCTAATTTAAGTTCTGTATCTGTAGGGATATTTTCTCCTATCCCATAATGATTTCTCATTTCAAATACATCATATTCTACCAATGCTACTCCTGGTTCAATCATCAATATTGTACCAGGATTATTCTTATCTCTTGAATATTCTGGTGGGAAATAGTTACCAGTACTATCTTTAAAAACTACCCCAACTATGTAATCTCTACTAACATTTTGTTTAAATGTAAGGATTTGAGTATTTGAATCAAACACATAATCCGTGCCTTCATATTGAATGTCAAAAAATCCTGTATAAGTGTTACTACCCAGTCCTGGTATAGAGATTTTAGCAGTAGCTTTACCAATATATTTAGGTGGGTTATTATTATTACCATTTTTATCATCAATATATACCGCTTCTAAGGTAATTGGAGTACGAATATTACCAATTTCATCAGGAACTAAATAATAATATTTTTGTGATGTATATGTAGTATCCGCTCTATTAATATTTACTATTCGTTTATCCCCTTTAAATTCCTTAGTTACCCTAATTCCTTTACTTCTACTTGCAATACCCCATAATTTAACATTATTTCCTACCTTTGCCTCTGCACTGACACCAAATACCTGCCGATTATATCCAACAAACTCTGTTCCTGGGGCAGTGAATTTGACATCACCAAATTCTACCTTCTGTATTACTTCCTTATTATCCCCTTGATAATTAATATAAAAATTTTGTTTTTTGTTGTGGTCAATATCACTGTAATCCACCTGAACATGGATTTTTTCTTTTACTACACCATGAAGTTTGACTGTTAGTTCCTGGTGTATATCAATTCCAGATGTAAATCCAGATGCTGGTTTTTCCTTATTCTTGCGGCGTTTAGAATCAAGATAATCAGAATTCCCCATCTTTATATCGATTACTTTTGTCCCATCAATATTCAATTTTGACCCCAAAGGTAATTCTCTATCGAGTACTTTATCTAAATCAAGTTCTTGATATTCAGCTAATTTTTGTCTTTCTTCCTCCTCCTTTCGTTTTTTCTCCTCTTGTTTTTTCTTTTTTGCCTCTTTAATCTCCTTCTCCCTAAGTTTTTCAGCCTCTCTTTTTTGTTTTGCAAGTCTTTCTTCCTCTTCTTTCTTCTTTTGTTCAGTTATTCTTTCCTGTTGGGCTCTTTGTTCAGCCTCCAATTTTTCTTTTCTTTCCAACTCTAAAGTCTTTTTCTTTTCTTCTTGAGCTTTTATGTATTTTTCTCTCTCAATCATTTTCTTTTCTTCTATTTCTCTTCTTTTTTCCTCTTCTAATTTTTTAGCTGCTAATTGTTTAATTCTTTTTTCTTCTTCTTGTTTTGCCTTTCTTCTTGAAAGTTCCTCTTCAATCTCCTCTTCTATTAATCCCATTTTTTCTTCAAATCTTTCTTTTTCTTCTGTTTCAATTTTTATCTTTAGTTCTTTAATTCTTTTTTCTTCTTCTTCTTCAAGTCTTTGTTTTTCAAGCACAATTTTTCTTCTTCTTTCTTCCAACTGTCTTTTTTCAAGTCTTGCTACTTTTTCTATTTCTCTTTGAATATCATGATATAACTCTTCATCAAATTTTAGTCTGATTTTATATGGTATAATTATCTGAAAGTGGACTTTGGGTTTTTCTTTAATTTCTTCTTCTATTTTAGAGATAGGTTTAAGTAAGCTGGTATCTCCTGGTGATAGTGATTGATAAGGTGAGGTGAGGGATTTTTTGACTTGAGTTGTTTCAACATTATGATAGACAACAACATTTTTAGAAGAAGGAGTCATTTTCTCCTTATCTATGACTAACTTTTCCTCTAATAAAGCTGCATTGACTATATTGAACGGTATAAATAAGAATAAAAGGAAATATTTTTTAATCATCACACAACTCCCCTTTTTTAAATTATACCACATAGTCTAATTAAATGCAAGTGTTTTTATCTGGGGTCGTAATTTTCGGTGAATTGTTATGGAGTAA
>JBFMDD010000220.1:0-3864 GCA_040754115.1 bacterium | reverse complement strand
CTATCTCTTTTCTATCCGTTATCTAATTCCCTTCATCTTATCCTTAATTCTCTCCCAAATTTATCAAAATAGCCTTCTTTTTCACCTCCCTCTCCCCTTTTTACTCCGCTACTTGCCGATTTCAGGAATATAGCTATAGACAAAAATCTTAGGATTAAAAATGCAATTGAAAAAATTAATGCAAGTGAATCAGCTCTTAAATCAGCAAAAGCAGAAAGAATATTAAAATTAAATGCAGAAGTGAATACCGGATACAACAAAATAATTTCTACCCTTCAACAACCTGCTACTATTACTATTATGGCTCAAGAAGTAAAACTTCCTGAACCTTCCTTCTCCCCTTGGAATAATGAGATATCAGTTAGACTCTCTCAGCCACTTTATACAGGTGGAAAAATATCTAATACCATAAAAAGGGTTAAAATTATAAGGGATAGTTCTTTATATGAAAAAAAATTAAACGAAATTGAGTTATGTCTTGATGTTAGCGGAGCATACTGGGAATTAAAGAGGGCAATTTTATTTAAAAAACTATATCAAAATAGAAGAGAACATTCGGAAAATATCCTTGAAATAGCTAAATCAAGATTTGAAGCAGGAGAGATACCAAAAATAGAATTACGACAACAAGAAGTAGCTTTAGCAAATATTTCATGTGAGTTATTTAATGCCCAAACCTCTTTAGATATAGCTCAAGAGAGGCTTTGTTTATTATTAAATATAACTAACGATAATAATATAATACCAATTGATGAACCTCAAGTGCCTGAAAAATTTCCATATCAACAAATAGACCTTATAAAAATGGCATTAACCAATCGGTTAGAGATTCAATTAGCAGAAAAGAAAATAGAAGAAAAAGAATCAATAATAAAAATTACTAAAAGTAAGAAATACCCACAGATATATCTAATTGTAAACCATAATTGGTCTGCTAAAGAAGATGAGTTTGATAAAAGTATCTCTGAAACTAAGGCAACAAGCTGGCAGGTAGCTCTAACTGGAAGCCTTTTAATATTTGATGGGAAACAGACATCCTCAGAAGTAGAAAAGGCGTTGTCAGAATTAAAGATGGCTAAAATAGAGCTTGAAGATTTAAAATCAAAGATAAAAAATGAAGTGAGTCAAGTATATAAAAAACTTGTTAATGCAAAACAAATAGTTGAGACTCAAATAAAAAATCTTTCTATAGCTAAAGAAAATCTTAAAATAGCTACTTTGCAATATAAATTGGGTAGAATAACTAATACCCAGCTAAATGAAACAGAATTAGCTCTAAAAGACGCTAATACAAAATTAATTGAAGCACAAATTGACTATAAAATCCAAGAGGCAAGATTAAAAAAAGTAATTGGAGACTATCAATGAAGAAAAAAATAATTAAGATTATTATTGGAATATCTATTATCTTTTTGACTGGATATTTTCTACATAAGAGTTTATCAACTCATGATATACCAAAAGTAAGTACAGTGAAGATTAAAAAAGGGACTATTACAGCCTCTATCACAGCATCAGGAAGGATAACAGCAAGGGAAAAAGTAGATATTATGAGTAAGACTGAAGGATTGGTAGAAAAAGTTTTAGTTAAAGAGGGAGCAAGGGTTAAAAAAGGCACTTGCCTTGTGAAATTTGATAAAAGGGATGCAGAAAGTCTTTATAATCAAGCTAAAGAGAAATTAAATGAAGCATATATTGAACTTAATGATAGTGAAAGGGAACTAAATAGAGAAACAGAACTTTTTAAGATAGGTGCTGTGGCAGAAACTCAACTACAAAGATGTAAAGATAGATATAATCGAGCAAGTATTAGAGTAAGAATGGCACAAGAGGAATTAGCGATTACACAGATTAGACTACAAAAACTTCACTGCCTATCACCTATTGATGGAGTAATAATAACAGAAAATATAAAAGATAATCAATTTGTTCCTGTAGGATATTTACTATTTACAATAGCTGATACCTCCTCTTTAGAGATTGAGGCTGATGTAGATGAACTTGATGCCCCTGAGATAAAAATAGTAGATAAGGCTATAATTACCAGCCCGATAATAAAAGATACTGAAATCTTAGGGGTAGTTCAAGAAATTGCTCCAAAGGCAACAATGACTCCTGAAGGAGCACATACTATAGTAAAGGTGAGTATAATACCTAAAAATTTACCACCTGCTCTAAAAGTAGGAAATCAGGTAGAGGTGAAAATAATTACTCATTCTAAAAATACATTTTATTTACCAATAGATATGGTTTTAGAAGATAAAGGAGGTAACTTTGTTTTTGTTTATGACAAAGGAAGAGTTCTAAAGAAAAGAATTACTACTGGTATAAGTAATATTTCATATATAGAGGTTTTTGGATTAAATAATACAGATGAAATAATTAGATGTCAAAGGATAGAATTAAAAGATAAAATGCGGGTAATAAAAATAAATGAATACAATAATTGAGTTTAAAGATATTCACAAGATTTATTCTTTAGGGGAGGTAAAAATTCATGCATTAGCAGGGGTAAGTCTGTCAATTAGGGCTGGAGAGTTTATAGCTATTATGGGTCCTTCTGGCTCTGGAAAGTCTACATTAATGAATATAATAGGCTGTTTAACTACACCTACCTCTGGAATTTATCTCTTAGAAGGGGTAAATCTTTCTCAAGTTCCATATTCTACATTGCCTTCTATACGAAATAAAAAGGTTGGTTTTATCTTTCAACAATTTCATCTGCTGCCCAGATTATCTGCTATTAGAAATGTTGAATTACCACTTATCTATGCAGAATATAAGTCTAAAGAACGCTATCAACTTGCTTATGAATCATTAGCCTCATTAGGATTAAAATATAGAGTATCACACTTACCTAATCAATTATCAGGTGGTGAACAACAACGAGTAGCTATTGCAAGGGCATTGGTCAATCACCCTACAATAATCTTAGCAGATGAACCAACTGGGAATTTAGATTCAACTACTGGTAAAGAGATAATGGAGATATTTAAACAATTAAATCAACAAGGTAAAACAATTATTTTGGTAACCCATGAAGATGGTTGGGCAGTATATGCCTCCAGAATAATTATGCTAAAGGATGGAAAGGTAGTAGATGATGGATAGATTTTTAGAGTGTATCAAAGTAGCATTTTTATCTATGAGGACGAGTAAACTGCGGACTACATTAACTATGTTGGGAGTGATAATTGGTGTCAGCTCAGTAATTATAATTGGTACAGTAGCTGAAGTGGGTAAGGGGTTTGTATTTAAAGAATTAGAGACATTTGGACTCAAGAGTCTATGGGTATATAGAATATGGGAAGAAAAACCAGGTAAAGTAGAAAAATCCGGTACAGGAATAACAAATGATGATATAGAGGCAATAAAAGAACAATGTTTACTTGTAAACTTAGTATCACCATGCTTAGGCAAATGGAAGGTATGGGTTAAATATAAGACAAGATATGCTAAAGTGAATATACAAGGTGTAGATGCTAATTATGACAAGATAGCCAATGAGCATATAGAGATAGGTAGATTTTTAACCTCAACCGATATTGAACATCATAGAAATGTTTGCATTATTGGTAGTGATGTCTATGAAAAGTTATTTAAAGGTAAAGAAGAAAATCCCATTGATTCACAAATATACATTGAAGGGAGAAGATATACAATAGTGGGGATATTAAAAAGAAAGGATAGAGATTTTATAGAAAATTGTCAATGGCAATTGAAAACTGAGCCATTTTTGGCAATTGAAAATTGACCCAGGGGGCTCCAATAATCCATCAAATTTGGCAATGAAAATTGACCCACCCCCCAACGCATTTGTGTTACGAAATTTCTTATTTCAATCACCAGAAGAACATCTATTGA